>CAKUYF010000028.1 GCA_934702115.1 uncultured Eubacteriales bacterium
GGGATTCTTTATCATTGGTTAGAAAATTACTTTATAACTATAAAAGTGTAGGAGATATAACGGATGTAGTTAGAAGCATAAAATCTGATCTTGTGCCCAAGGAGATATTTGTTCTTACTCCTAAAGGTGAGGTTATACCATTACCGGTAGGCTCAACTGTCATAGATTTTGCCTATGCTATACACACTGAACTTGGTAATAAAATGATAGGGGCGAAAGTAAATAGAAAAATAGTTCCTATAAACTATACTCTTAAAATGGGTGAAATAGTTGAAATTATTAGAACTAAAGATCCAAAAAAAGGTCCAAATCGAGACTGGATAAATGTAGTTAAGACTAGTGAAGCCAGAAATAAAATAAAACAATGGTTTAAAAGAGAATGCCGAGAAGAAAATATTGCTGAAGGAAAGATAAAGTTTGAGTCGGAGCTTGCAAAGCATAAGATTAATCTTTCGTCTGAAGATTTAGAGAAATTTTTAAATCCTGTTTTCAAGAAGAATCAATATAATAGTTTAGATGATTTTTTTGCTGCTGTAGGATATTCCGGGATTCAGCTTTGGAAAATCATGCCAAGGTTAAAAAATGAGTATTCAAATTTAATTAAAGAAAAAGATGTTATAGAATTTAATAAAGTTAAAAATTTAAACACCCCTATTAAAAGTGAAAAAATTTCTAAAAGCTCGACAGGTGTAATGATAGACGGAATGAAAAATTGTTCAGTGAAGTTTTCTAAATGTTGTAATCCTTTTCCAGGTGATAAAATAATAGGATTTATAACAAAAGGTTATGGAGTGTCGATTCATAAAGTAAGTTGTGAAAATGTTAAGAAAAGCAAGGAAAACAATGAGTTAACAAAGAGATGGGTGAGTGCCAAATGGTCAGATGGTTTAGATATAGACTTTGAAACAAATATTGAAGTGGTAGCTCATTATCGTGATGAGTTTTTAACGAGTCTTACGCGAAAAATTTCAGCTTTAAGTATACCTTTAATTTCTTTGAATTCTAAAATTCTATCTAATAATAAAATATCCGCAATAATTACTATGACTATTAAAGATCAAAATAATTTAAAATTTGTAATAGATAATCTAATGAGGATTGAAGGTATAATATCAGTAAGGAGAATGTAAATAAGTATGTTAGAAGTAAAAATCTTTAAAGTTGGCTCCATTCCCACGAATTGTTATATTATAAAAGATGTAGATAAAAACATTGGAGTTATTGTTGATCCCGGTGGAGAAAGTAACGAACTTGAACAAGAAATTTTTTCTTTAAAGGAAGTAAAATACATACTTCTTACTCATGGACATTTTGACCATATATTAAAGGCTAAAAAATATAGGGAAATGACTGGATCTAAGATAGTTATTTCTGAACTTGACAAAGCTTTTACTCAAGATAATTTTTTAAATTTGTCTAATAAATTTTTAAGACGTTCCAAAGGTAAGTTAGATAATTTCGATGCGGATGTATTTGTAAAGGAAGGGGACGAACTTTCTTTTGCAGGAACGTCATTTAAAGTGATGAGTACACCGGGGCATACTCAAGGAAGTGTGTGTTACATTTTAGGTGACAAGATATTTTCAGGTGACACTTTATTCTCAGGTGACTGTGGATATGCTCGTTTTCCTACAGGTAATAAAGAGGAATTAAAAAATTCTATTCATAAGCTTTATGATTTAAATACTGAAAGCAGTGATTATATAGTGTATCCCGGTCATGCAGAGATTACTTTACTTAGTCAAGAAAAGCTGAATAAAACAGGAATTTAAAAAATTTAGTTTTAAAGCAATTATTATAAATATGATTCAATCAGACAAGGTTTTTTAAGCTTTAAAGTATTAAGTAAATGTAATTTGGAAATAATAATAGAAAAATATGGACATATATATTGTCAAATATATTATTTTTAGTTATAATATATTAAAAAGTAAAAAATCAAATTTTATATTGGGAGAGGATTAATAATGAAACCATTTGAAGAATTTATTTCGCGTGCAAAAGGAGCCGTAGATGTTATAGGAGAGAAAGCGGGACAATTCATGGATGTCTCTAAATTAAATCTTAAGCTTATAGAACTTAAATCTCAACTTAAATCTGAGTTTGAAGAACTTGGAAGAATAGTTTATGAGTCTAATGGAGAGAAGGTTGCGGAAGATAAAAAAGTAGCAACTCAAATTCAGATTATAAAACAATTGAATCAAGAGATAGAAAATTCAAAAACACAAATTGCATTTGCAAAAAATAAAATTTTGTGTAAATCATGTGGTTATCATAACGAAATAGAAGCCTCTTATTGCGCTAAATGCGGAGAAAGCTTAAAAACTGAAGAAGAAAAATTGAACGACAACTCTAGTGAAGTAGAAGAAGATGATTTTGCAGAATTTGATGATTAATATTGGGAAAAATTACAATATATTTAAATCAAAAGAATGTGATTAAAATTTTTCGAAAAGTATTGATGTGGATTTGTTTTGTGGTATTAATAGCATCTTCAGGGGTGCTATTAAAATTATTAGTTTTTGATTCATGGAATGCAAATAGCATTAAAGAAGATGCTAAAGGGCTTTATTATGAATCGGGAAAATCGGAAGAGGAAAATAAATTTTCTTCTTTATTAGATGAGAATAGTGATGTTTTCGGGTGGATTTCTATAGAGGGTACTAATATAGACTATCCTGTTTTAAGAAGTCCGAAAGAGGATGATGATTTTTATCTTTATCATAATTACAAAAAAGAAAAATCTAAATACGGGAGTATATTTTTAAATTATAATTATGATGATCCGAAGGAAATAAAAAATACTGTTCTTTATGGACATCATATGGCTGATGGACAAATGTTTGCTGATTTAATGAAATTTTCAGATGTAGATTTTTATAAGGAGCATCCTATAATTCGCTTTGACACTCTAAATGAAGAAGGTAATTGGAAAATAATATCAGTCTTTAAAACCAATACTCTTAGGGAGCAAGGTGATATATTCAATTATACGGTTTCAAGTTTTAGCAATTCTAAAAAATTTGTGGATTACATTGAAGAAGTAAAGAAACGATCCTTAATAAATGTACCTGTTATTGCAGAAGCAGATGATAAACTGTTAACTCTTTCTACATGCTCATATGAATTTAAAGATTTTAGAACTGTGGTAGTTGCACGGAAAGTAAAAGTAGGGGAGAGCTTAGAAGTTGATACAAGTTTAGCTTCTAAATCTCCAAATCCTTTGATGCCTCAGTGTTGGTACGATCGTTATGGAGGAGTTGCCCCTTCGTAGTAATTATTGTATAATGAAATAGTAAGGTAAATTACTAATTATGAGTTAAACTGAGGTGGTTTAAGTTGGCAATAAGAAAAGTACTAACTGAAGAAAATGATCTTTTATATAAAAAATGTAAACCTGTTGAGAAATTTGATGACAAACTAAGTGTATTAATAGACGATATGTTTGAAACAATGAGGAAAGAAAACGGAGTGGGCTTGGCAGCACCTCAGGTTGGAATTTTAAGACGTGTAATAGTTATAGAAATTGAAGGAAAAAAGATTGAGCTTGTAAATCCGGAGATAATTGAGGCAAGAGGAGAACAAAGAGCTGAAGAGGGATGTTTGTCATGCCCTAATTTTGTTGGAACAACCTTGAGACCAATGTACGTTAGAGTTAAGGGTCAAGACAGAAAAGGCAACGAAGTAGGTTATTTTGGCAGAGGTCTTCAAGCCAGGGCATTTTGCCATGAAATCGATCATTTAGATGGTATAATATTTAAGTCTAGACTTGTATAATGATTTTTACGGTTCAGTTTTTATCTTGATTTTACAATTTTATAAATTTACATAATCACTCTGTTAAAATAGAGTGATTTTTATTGTAAGTGTTGATGTTTTTTTAAAATATTTTATAATGTTTATATATTATATAAAATTAAGAGGTGAAATTTATGCCAAATGATATAGAAATCAAATTACCAACTGAAGCAAAGCAGGAGTTTGAAAGAATTGAAGGAAAATTATCAGAAGTTGAAAATAAGTATGCCGGTATTATAGGAAAGTCTTTTAAGAAGTCGTTTCGGAAACTGGTGAGTCATAGTAAGACAAAAGATTTGAAAAAGGAATTAGATACTTTAAAAACCCCTGCAACCAATTTATATTCAATTTATTATGAAGATAAAGATTTTAAGAACAAATTGGAAAAACTCTTAGACAGAATTGATTCGAATTATTGTGAAGCAGGAATTAAACCACTGGAAGTTAAAGTAAAGCAAAAAAAATATAAGACTAAAATGATTGAAATGTTAGAAACTATTGAAAAAGCGATAACTGATTTGGATAAAAATGAGGAAGAACTATCTAAAAATTGGGAAAACTTTGATTCAAAAAAATCTGAAATTGAAATTTTGGAAAGTAATTTAAAAAAATTTTCAAGTGAAGCTAAACAATTTAGCATAGAAGTTATTTATAAATCAAAAAGTTTAGATTTTAAAAAATTCATTAATAGGTATATCCAGCATTATACAGATGCAAGGTGTAATTTTAATCAGCAGTATAAAAATGTATTGCAAATTTGTAGCAAAGGTGAATCAAATTGGAAAACTTTGTATAAGGAGGTATCATCACTTTTAAAAGAAGCACAAGATTCTTCACGTCGGACTATTAACGGTTTGGAAGGATTTAGATCAGTAAAGCCTCTTGAAAAGTGCGATGAAAAAATAGAAGAATTGAAAACAGTTAATAAGGAGTTGAAGAAAAAGATCAAATTTGCAAAGGAACTTGAAAAATATGTAGTATTTGATAATAATATGGGAGTAGAAATCAAAAATGCAAATGATACCTTACAAAAAATGAAAAAAACTCAGTATGGAGAATATATCAATTGTGCGTCTCAGCCTTGCTTAGAAATAGCTAAAGGAGAAAAGAAAATTATGCAGCAATATAGTCATGGTAGTATTTCTAGAGGGCCATATTATATACTGGTGGATGAACAAGGTAAAAAAGTTGAGGAAGCTTTTACATGTAAATCTTGGGGTGGTAGTACTACTATTAATAAGTCATCTGCACAACCTGATGCGGAACGAGAAGTAGAGAATTACTTGAAGCATGCTTTGCAAGCAGGGGAGTTTAAAAATGACCCAAGTTGGCGTTGATAAAAGTGAAATTATATTGTTGTGAATACTTCATTTAAATTACAAATTGTTTTATAAATTTATGTTGACAATTTCTAATAATGCTGTACAATTGTTATTTATTATTTATAGAAAGGAAGAATTAAAATGGATCTTATATTGAAAAGTAATTTAGGAGTAATAAAGCTTAAAGTACCAGAGAAAATTGAAAAACAAGTTAATCTTATTGAATTAACAGTAAATAAATTAATCAAGTCATGTTCTAAAAACAAAACAATAAAATCTAATGATGGATCAGAAACACGTAAAAATTTGGTTGTAAACAAAGATTTATTAGGTAATTTTAAAAGAGAACTTGTTAATATATATTCTACTTATGGATGTGGAGAATTTGGGAAAAAAATAATAAACTGCATAGGTAATATTGATTCTATTTTTAATAAATTCCAGATTCCAATAGTAAATCTAGAAATAAAATCTGAAGGATATGGAGATACAATATTTAATTGTTTGAAAGTGTTTTCGGAAAACTTTGTGGCTTTGGCACCAAAATTGAAAGATATAAAAAAACTACAAAATGTAGATGTTGACCAAATTTTAAAAAACCAATCTAAATTAAAAAAGTTAAATGAAGAAGCTAAAAAATATAATATTTTTGTTCCTTCTCACGAGGAAGGTTTAGCGGATATTAAAATTAATAAGGATATTATTAAAAAGTCCAGTGGGCTTATGGGGATATATAATGGATTTTTTAAAGACTTTGAGTTATTATCAGAAGAATGTGAAAAAGATAATCTGGATTGGAAAGATGCCAGTTACAAAGCAATTGAGTTTCCAGGTTCATTTGATAGATTTACAGGTATAGTAAATAAATTTTTAGAAAATATATCATCAATGGGAATTGACTATTTTAAGTTGATGGTGGATTTAAAAGAAATTTGCGGCTTATTAACTAAAAAGATCAAATTTGCAAAGGAACTTGAAAAATATGTAGTATTTGATAATAATATGGGAGTAGAAATCAAAAATGCAAATGATACTTTAAATAAAATGAAGGAAACCTATTATGGAAAATATATCAATTGTGCGTCTCAGCCTTGCTTAGAAATAGCTAAAGAGGAAAGAAAAATGGAGCCGCAATATGATCATTATCGTGGTAGGGGTAAAGTTTATGTAGGTCCGTATTATATAATTGTAGATGAAAATGGTAAAAAAATTGGGGAAGCTTTTACTACGAGACCCAGTGCTACTATTAATAAGTCATCTGGACAACCTGCTGCAGAACGAGAAGTAGAGAATTACTTAAAGCATGCTTTGCAAGCAGGGGAGTTTAAAAATGACCAAACTTGGCTTAAATAAAGATAAAATTTTCTAAATTAAACTTTCGATACAAAAAAGGTCTTTGAATTTAATCAAAGGCCTTTCACGGTTTTATCTACAATTGTTTTAAAAATCTAAACTATTCAGATTTAAATCCATCGCTTTGAAACATATGGCGAGCTTTTCTAATTTGAGTAAGGTGGTCAGTAATAGCGTCGTCCAAATTTTTCATTACGTTGGCTGCATACTCACTACTTGAAATTCTAATTTCCTTAGCTTTTGCATTAGCTTCAGCAATTATAGCATCAGCTTTAGATTGCGCTGCTCTCGTTATTTCGTTATTGCTGATCATAGCTCTTATTTTTTCTTCTGCAGTTTTTAAAATTGATTCTGACTCAGACCTTGCTGTATCGATTATTGCAGAGCGATCTTGCACTATTCTTTTTGCTTGAGTTATTTCCATAGGCAAATTTTCTCTTATTTCTTCGATTATTTTTCTTATTGTTTTTATATCCAGAACACTTTTTCCGCCTGACATTGGCAGTTGCCAAGCTGATTCCAAAATATCTTCGAGTTCGTCTATTAATTTTTCTACGCTAACCATAAATCTCCTACTTCCGTAATTTATTTAGTCTTAAATTTATAATTCTTTTATTTCATATAAATTTAGTGATATTCTACCATAATTATATATTTTTCGCAAATAAAACTTTTGAATTTTCTCTGGCATACTTTGAGAAGAGAGTGTTTCTACTATTATTAGTTCGGGTGGAAATTTAAGAGTTGCAATTGAATTTAAAGTACGGTTTAGCAGATCAATTTCTTTATAAGGAGGATCTAAAAAAATAACATCAGCTTTAGAAGAAAAAGTGCTCAAAAAATCTAGTGCATCCATGTTTAATAATTCTATAGAATTAGGAATTTTTATTTTTTTTAAATTTTTATTTATCACAGCTGCGTTTTTTTTACTTTTTTCTACTATTATAACTTTATTGAATCCTTGGCTAAAAGCTTCTATACCTATTTGACCGGTACCGCCGAATAAATCCAAAAAAACGTTATTTTCGGTTTGAAATCTTAATATATCAAAAATAGATTTTTTTACTCGATCTTTTGTAGGTCTAAGGTAATCATTTTTGACGGATTCCAACATAAGACCTCTTAAATTTCCTGAAATTACTTGCATATAATTCACCCATAAAAATTTATTTTAGATGTTACTTAGTTTTGTAAGGGACAATATCTATTTTTTCTATTTTAACATCTTGAATAGGTTTATCATTTTCATCTGTTTCGGAGTCTGAAATTTTATTTAATACGTCTAAGCCTTCAAATACTTGTCCGAAAACAGTATGACCTCTTTTAGCAGTATTATAGTAACCGTCCAAGTACGGGTTTCCTCCATTAGTGATGTATAGATTTTTTATATCTTCAGTTATTTTAGACATATCTATAGTTCCGCCATATCTTTTCTCGAATGAGGAGGGATTTTTTTTGTAAGTTTCATAATTACTTTGGAATCTTTCCCATCCCGGAAAATTTTCCGGATTTTGATTATTTATGAAAAACTGACTTCCATTAGTATTTGGTCCACAATTAGCCATAGCAAGAGCACCGGTGATATTAAATAAGTCTTCACAAAATTCATCTTCAAACGGTTCTCCCCATATGCTTTCACCGCCCATGCCTGTACCTTGTGGATCTCCGCCTTGAATCATAAAATCTTTAATTACACGATGAAATATCAATCCGTTGTAATAATTTTTTTTAGACAGTTCTTTAAAGTTTTCAACTGTTTTTGGAGCACGGTCAGGGAAGAAGCGAATTTTAAAGTTTCCTAAAGATGTATAAACGTCGGCGATTTCCTCATTTTCGTTTGGTTTATCGAGCTGGAATCCTACGTTATTTACAGTAGCGGGTGTAGTTTCAATTTTTTCTGTTTCTTTATTTTGAGTGCAAGCGGTTAGCATTGTTAAAAGGGAGACTATTGATATAGCTTTTATTATTTTTTTCAAAAAGACACTTCCAAACATAATAATTTTGATTAGGTACATTACAATTATATACAAATTTTTTTTAACCTTCAACTGTGAAGGGTAGATGATACACATATAAGTTACTTCTTGAATATAATAGATAATGAGATTACTTTATCTGTCAATTTTTTATAAAAACTGATGACAGCATGATTGTAACTCTAAAATACAAGAAGAAAATTATTTCAGGAGGTAAATATAATGCCATTGGATTATCAAAAATCATATATACATCATCCCGAAACGTGTCCGGCAGTAGGGCATCAAGATGTAGTAGTTGGAGTACCTGTAGAGATAAAGCCGTTTGCGGATGTAGGAAAGATAAAAGCAGAGTGCATGGGAAAACCTATTATTGCACGAGGAACATCAAAATGTGAAGGAAGACCTAATGAAGTTTGTAAATTTACGATTAGTCAGAAAATAAGAGTCGAGGTGCCTGTAATATTTGGTGCAAAAGCGGAAGTAGGTCCAGCGAGGATAGAATGTAAATATCATGGTCATCCATGTGATCGCGAAGAGGGTCCGGACTTGGGAGAGCGAGAAGAAGGGCATGGATGTGGTGGAATACTAGGATAATAAATTTAATTTTAAATAATATGATTCTGAGAATAAATAAAATTCCCCTGTAATTAAATATCAAATAGCCTCAACAGATACATTTTCTGTGAGGCTTTATTCATATCAAGAGGCTATCCAATTAATTTTTACAAATAATAATGTCGAGTAAATCAGATGTGGTAGGAACACAGTGATCTTGTAATATTGGAAAACGGATAACCAATATTCCAGCTGCATTAGCAGTACTCGACAAAATGAATATATCATATATTAGTTTATTTGTAAACCCTTAATATAAAAAGTTTTGAAATATGTTTTAAATTGTATAATTAACAGAATACAAATTAAGAGTTTTTAGTGCAATATGCCAATAAATTCCTTAAATAAATAAATTATTTTACAAATATATTTCCATTATTATCTATAAACAAAAAAATAGCAGTACGTTATTACGTACTAC
>CAKUYF010000029.1 GCA_934702115.1 uncultured Eubacteriales bacterium
CTTCAAACCCGCATGAATACTGGGCTAAAATTTTTTCATGCTCACCGCACAGTACGCTTTTGCTCATCGCAGGGTGCGCTTTTGCTCACCGCAGGGTGCGCTTTTTAATTCATAAATGAGGATTATTTAAGCATCTTAAACTTAATTGAAGGGTCATAATGGATGAGGTTTGTTTTTAAGGATGTATGTAAGATTTACTGTTGTTAGAAGCTATTTTTTATAGAGGGAAGGTTGTTAATTTAAGTTTAGCTTTTTTAGTTAGGTAACTATAGAGATATACAAAATCGTTATTGAGTAAAAAGATGTAAAGTATCCCGTATCTTACTGTATTTTTTATAACTGATGTTTTTATTAGTTTTCGACCTCTTTCATGTAAATTTTCAATATACTCTGTTTTTATTGATATTAGTCTGGATTTGCCATTTCTTTAGTTGTGTACTTTTTTGAAAATTCATTTAAAACATTGAAAATACAGAAGATTTTTAGATGAGTTTGTTATTTTTAAAATTCTTATGTATTGAGTAAACATGACGTCTGATTGCTCATTTTTTGTTTTTTATAGGGGTGGTTATTTAGTTAAGTTATAAATTATTAAGCGGAACCGATTTAGCTCCGCTTAGTTTTTTTATTAAGTTTATATCTTTACATATCTACACTATTTGTCTGCAATGTAAATTTTTACTTCTTTATTTAGCTTTTTCGCATAATCAATTGTAAATTTCGTCCCTTTGGATTTCCCGTCCCAAAATGCTATAACAAGTTCTGCTCTTTTTACGATTTCTTTATTTCTTATAAGTGGAGCTTTTTTACCATATTTATCGTATGCGGGGCGGATAATTGACTTTGATATTCTTCTTTTATCTGCTATTTCTTCAGCTAAAGTGTCAATGCCTATTGCCCCTCCTGAAATTATCTCCGTTACATTTTCGGGGATATATTTTGATATCTCCGCATTTATTAAACTCCTTGAGACTATTATTGCTACTTTCATATTTTCCACCTTTATAAAAATTTGTTCACTACTATTTCACCATTATAACACTATAATCGCATACGAGCAATTAGAAAAGATAAACTAGTATAAAAATGGTGGAAAAAGGGTGATAATATGAAAGATAACAATATTTTGAGATATACTCTAAGAGCAAACAGACATTTATTCAAAAAATTTAGATATGTAGCCGAATACAGTGGTCGTTCTGCTAATAAAGAGATAGAGCAACTTATGAAAATAAAAGTTGAAGATTTTGAAAAAGAACACGGTAAAATTGAATTGCCCGATGAAAATTAGATTACTTGAACAATCCACGAATTATCTGGAAAAATAACGTCCTGCTGCAATAGATAAATCGAGTTAATTAGTGCGACTACCATATTTACTTTGCCGCAGGATTTTTTCTTTGTAACGTATCTGTTCATATTAGTGTAGTGAGTACAACGGGAGCTTTCAAATTTTATTTCAAGTAGTGTGTTTTTTGAACACATCTTTATACCTTTTGCGTTCACTACTTCATCCGCTTGATTTCCTCTAAACTTTCTTTTTTATATCGTTTTTCCTTGTTCCAACACGTTTTTATATATTAAAAAATCCCCACTTCGTGAGAATTTATCTGGCTTCCTTTGTTGTACTCTAACCAACGACCCTGCGGTCAACAGCCGCATGCTCTAGAGCTATTGATGAATATTTATTTTTATTATTATCTGGCATTTATGTAGTAGGCATGTGATTTTTTTATTAAACAAAATGGCTTAATGTGATTAATAATATACTGGTGCGACTCAAATTAAAAAGATAATTATCAACACTTAGATTAATATAACTGCAAAATTCACCTGATAGATCTTACTATATGTTTTTTATCTTTTAAAGGCCAAAGGGGAATACAAATGTAAATAATACTATTAATTGCAATAGAGATTTTAGGATTAGTCGGAATCAAAAATTATATAAAAGTGAAAGATTTATAATACTTTAGGTTTGTGATAAATGAATATATAGATTGTCTCATACAACAGATACTAAAACTTCGAAATATATATTCAAAACTGTTTTGGATTCTATATATCGACAAATTTAATAAAGCAAGACACTTGAGATTAAATAAGCAAAAATAACAAGTCCGCCGATAATGTTGTCGGCGGAAAATTTATATATACTTATTTAAAATTAAATTATAGATTTTTTCTTCTTATTGTAAACGATTATTCCCAGCATTGCTAATGCGTTTGCTGCAAATAAAGAAGTCCATATGAGAATATTGCTGTTATCTCCAGTTTTAGGATTGTCTGAATTTCCGTAAATTTTTCCAGTTTCCTTGACCTCAAAGTTTGTGCTGACTTCGCCATCTGTGTAAACAAAAGTAATTTTATGTTCACCATCGGAGAGCGTTTTAAGATACTCATTTTTTAAAGTTACGATTGTTGAGCCTGAAGCAGTTGTATAGTTTTCTTTATCAACCCACTCATCATCGACTTTAATACCAACAAATTTCGAAAAATCTCCATTGATACGGAAAGTCAATGTTTTGTCGGCGTTCTGAACCCAGGAACTGTTTGCGCCTTCAATTATTTTATAGTCAGATACTGTACCTGATGCTTGCGGCGTCATTGTCAGATCGGTAATGACCCACATGGTGCCGTCGGAACCGTCGCTCGTATCGCCTTCATAGCGCTTGTAATTTACAAATTCGCCGTTGATTTTCAGCTTGGTGTCAGGTCCGAATACATAGCGGTCGCCATAAATAGTCGTTACATACACACCGTAGTGATAGGTTTTTCCAGCCTCAAAATTGGTGAATTTGTTTTCATAAAAATTCCCGAAGTCTGTAGACATCGCGCCAGTCTTGCTGTCCAGTTCCCACCATTCACACCGGTATGCATAGTCAGCGCCATCGGGCACCTTTCCGGTGAATACTGGTTTATCGCCGTCCTTAAAGCTGACAGTCACATCGTTGATTTCCACAATATCAATGGTGGTCACAGTATTTATATTAATCGTTTTAATAGACGGTATATACATGGAACCGCCGACGAAAGGTGCCGATACTTTTTGTCCATTCACAGTAATGACGGTTTCGCTGCTGAAGGAATATCCGTCTTTCGGCTTCAGCATAACGGAATACACATATCTTTTTCCGCTTTCAAATTCAGTAATGGTCGGTAAAGCGTGTGAGCTGTTATCGGAATACCATGCGGCAACAGGATTGTTATTTTCAAACTGTTGCCAACATTCATAGGCAATTTCATATTTGTTCTGATCGGCGGCTGCTACCCGTGCCGTTGCCTGCGGCGTATCACCCGGCTGGTAATCAAATTTCGCATTTTCAATATTGGCTTCAGTTATAGTACTTGTCGACTGACTATTTTTCTGCACATTCAGGTCATAGGTGTAATTACATTTCTGATATTGGTGACTATCATAAGTCTCAGTAAAAGTACCGGTTGCGTCCTGATGCTCATCGAAATATTGCTTTGCCTGTTCTAAATCTGTTAAAAAATCAATGGTGTCACCGGATGTAGGAATGAATTTGTAAAAAGTTGCAGTCTCAAAATGGTCAAGGATTACTTGATCATTCAAATTTTCTCTTGTAACCGTTCCATTGGCTTTGTACGGTGTTTCAATTTCGGTCTGAAGATTTGCAAGCTTTCCTTGCAACGTGACTACGTCACCTTCCAGAAAATCTTCAGTGCTTTTACTTACTTGTGTGGTTTCAACCACTGTGCCAGTCGAATCCTTAACAGAAACATTGGCGGTTACATTGATTTGTGTGTGATATGTGTGCTTGTTGTCCTTAGAATATGTTACTCCTTGCGGAAGAAAATCCAGCTCAGCGGCAAAAGCCGGAATCGGCACAAACGAAAGCACCATGCAAAGTGTAAAGAACATTGCCATAAATTTTCTTGACAATCTGGTTTTCATAACTTCCTCTCCTTTTATTTAAAATTTTGTGCATTTCACTTATAAATAATTATATGTAAAAAATAAAAATATACAAGTAAATTAGTATTAAAACTTTCTGTAGAATAATTAAATCTGTAGAACACTGAAAAGTTTAAACTTAAACAGTTAAGTAAATATATAAATTTTATACCCTGTCGTTACAAGTATAATCATATTTCTTGTTTTTTGATTTTCCTACTGCCATTCTTAATTTAAAAGCATTAAAAAGCATTTTTCTGCACATAGCTTTTAAAATTTAAATGTAATATCACAGGCAAAGTTATTAATTGACCTATTAAAAAAATAAAAATTAGACTACTAAAACTAATAATCTAATTTCTTTTAAAACTGGTCATACCCAATAAGACAAACTAAACTGGTAAGAGTAGCGGGACTTGAATAATTATCAAATAACATCTTGCTGATAGACAATTATTAAACCTCTCTTTATAAAGTCAAATATTAAATATTGATTTTACACCTTAAATATCATATAATATAAGTAGTACGATAAAACGTACAATGTGAGAAAGGAGATAATACTATGACTAATGTAAATATATCTAATTTTAGAGAAAATCTATATCAGTATGTAAAAAATACAGTCAAACACAATGACGTGATTAATATACACACAAAAGACGGGAATGCAATAGTTCTTAGTGAAGAAGATTATAACGGGCTTATCGAAACGCTTTATCTTAACGGCAGTAAAAAGACTATTGATGATATAAAAGAAGCTGAAAATACACCACAAAATGAAAGAATATCACTGGATGAGGTCGATTGGTAAATGTATGATGTAAGACTGACAAAAAAGCAAATAAAACTGATTAAGAGTCTGAAAAATAATAATCTAGTGGATAAGATAAAAGATTTATTATATATACTCAAGGAAAATCCTTATCAAAATCCTCCCCCTTATGAGAAACTGACAAACAACCTAAAAGGGAAATATTCAAGGCGAATTAATATAAAACATAGGTTAGTCTATGAAGTTTTAGAAGAAAATAAAATCGTAAATATATTGAGCATTTGGACACATTATGAGTTTTAAATTAATTATCTTGTAGTGTCGTACATTGCAGGTGATTTTTATGGAGTTTGTTATGCTAATTAATAATGTGTTTTAAAGCCTATTCAAATGCTTTAGGTGTAAATAATGTATTCATTTTTATATTTGCTCCAATTCTTTAACTGTTTTCGTTGTAGTTTTTCCTTCTTTAAAACTTTGAATAGATTTTTTTATCCTTTTCTTATTTTGTGGATTATAAAAGTTGTCTATATAGGTCTAGTTCAACTGGAAATCCTATAACATTAAATTTTATGTAAAGTTTTTCAAATGTTTTATAATCTGTAGACAAGATTTGTTCTTCTGTTAAAGGTACTCCCTTAGAATTGGAATATTCCCAGTTAATGAATTTTAAAGCATCTAAAGCTTTTTCAAGAGGGGTTCTTATTCTTTGATCTAGTTGCCTTCCTTCACTCATTACTTTTTCGTAGGTTGGAATATCTGGACAAACTTCAAGTAATGCTTTAACGCTAATAATATTGGATGTTCCTTTTTTTCTATTGTTGTTTATGCTGTAATGAAGTAGTAATTTTCTTCCTACTGGATATAGGTTACTGTTACGCTCATCAACTTTAAGTAGTTCCATAGGATATTGCATAATATAAGCATCAGTTAAATATCTTGCCATATCTTTTGAAAAATTAAAGTTTATATTTCCTCTTACAATGGCTATTTTGTCGCAAATTCTCATTTTAGCAAAGTCTTTTGTTTTTTTCCCGCTAGATTCTGTCCACTCCAAGGACATATGAAATAGAGTTTCTAAATCTTCTTTCACCCTACGTCTTGTTTTATCTTTAGAGGATTTTGTAAGAGGTATTCCGCATAGGGTCATATACTGTTCAAGAGGTATTGTAATATTGGTATTAATTTTTTCGTTATTTCCTCTGTATGTATTTTGTTTAGTTAGGTACATTGTGCAGGTGTCTAGTAGTTTTAGAGTGCTTGTCCTAACTCCTTTGAGCTTGCTGTATTTGTCTATAAATACTTTAAGTGTTCCTTGCTCTATAGTAGCATTTCCAGTTATGATGTCTATAGTAGGTGGAATAGCGTTTGTATTGATATTGGTTAGTTGATTGGTAGCTGTTCCATTAAGCATTGCTATATATGATTCTGATAGGGCTTTCTGTTGAGCGTCACGTACTATTTTGTCTAACTTAGAAGTTTTTTTACTTCTTTTTTTCTTGGCATATGAAGTTTCTTCTTTATTTACTTCTTCTACTAAAGCTTCCCTTTCTTCTGGGGTCATTTCGTCTATACATTTTGCTATATTTTGGAAAGTTTTCCACTGTACGCTGTTTAAAAAATCTTTTTGAATATTACCTATTTTTTCTAAGAGAGGTTTTATATTTGGAACATTAGAAGAAAAATTTTTAGCAATTTTTTGGATAGCTTGTATTGTTGGTTGTAAATTTTCAAGCATACTTTTACTGGACGCTGTTATTTCTTCAATTTTTAAGGAACCGGTTATATTTCTAATGGTTTCTTGAAAATCAAGGGCTTTAATTATGTCACTGTATTTTTCAAGTTCTTTATCTTCTATGTTTTTTTCCGCTGCTTTATTTTCCTGTGGCTTCAAAGTATAGCACTCCTTTAGTACACATATATGTATCTGTATATAAATATCATCATACATCAATATTTTCGATATCTGTCAACTTAAGTTTTGGTGAAGTATAATTTTTTGTCGACTATGTGTTTTAGCGTTATTTCTGTACTTTCTATATAGACTGTTTCTTTTCTTTTAGGTTATATCCCTTTTAGTATAATTCTTCATAAAAACGGTTTGTACGTATGTCCCCACTAAAAAAATGGTTTATACGATAATCACAATTATTAAAGGGGGTTTCAAAGTACTTGTCTATCAACACTCTATAATCTTCTGGGCTGGTATCAAACATTTCTTGTGTTTCTGATGTAGTATAAGGCATTTTTTCTATGATATTGATTATCTGTTCTTTTTTTAATGGTGGGTGAGCTCTTCCAGTATATTGATGGTAACAGGCAAAAAAATATTTGAATACTTCTAAACATTCTTCAAAAGTAAAGTCCGATTGAGTTTCTTCGTATGCTTCTTCTGCCAATTTTTTAAAACTACGCAATTTATGGCTTGTTCAGACGGGCACTGCGGTGCTCCCTTCTCCATTATACATTCTAAGTCAGATTCATTTTCTTTTTAAATTACAATGTCATTTATAATATCATTATCTGCTTGTTTCGCTTGTACAACGGTAGCGTTCGCTTGTTTTGCTTTACGTACTTTTTCCTGTGTTGCTTTGCCACCTTTTTGACCATTTATTGCATTTTTGGCACAAGTTTCCTTGTAACTTTCTGCATCACGATCTAAATAGTTTTGTATAGCGTAAAATGCCATTTCTGCTCCTCGTGGTAAGTTTTCAGGTAATTCACCGGTTACTTTATAGCTAAATATAGCCTTTATCAGTTGTCCTGCCTCTGCATCTGGGCAATTATCGAAATATATTTTGCTGTCATTGTAAAGTAAAAACGCTGCTTGTTCTCCCTTTTTACGGCGTCTTGCCATATTTTAACCTCCTACTATAGTAATTCCAAAAAGTTAAATTTTTTATTTTATTGGCTCTTTTGTAATGTAAGTTTTTCAGTTATCTTGACTTTTCTACAATTTCAGTCCGTCAATACAGTTTTCATATACAAAACTTTTTATTTTTTCCATATCGTTTGTCTCATAAAACTTAATTAATAACTCGTAAAATGTTTTTATATGCTCATTAGGGATACTAATTATTCCGCAACCGTTTACAATCATTTCTTTATTGGCTATCATCATTGAAGTGCGTTTGTTTCCGTCAATAAATATTTGCCTGCGCATTCCCCAAAGCATTAGGGTTATAGCTCTCTCTGTTGCTAATTCCATTTTCAATATATCCACCATTTCGTTTCTCACATTATACTCAAAAGGAATTTGAGGTTGCCAGTTAGTTCCAGATATTCTAACATCGTATGCTCTTATTTTTCCTGCCCCGTAGATACTGCCTTCACTACCTATAATCATACTTAACCTACATAAATAATCGAAATCTGTTAATCTATCAAGAGTCTCTAACATAAATTGCCATACTCTTTTTAGATTGTTTATTTTTATAATATCCTCTACCTTTATCCCCTCTACTCCTACTCTGTCAAAGATAGCTTGTGTTTCTGGAAATGTAACGTGTATACCTTCTAACTTTGCACTCTTGTAAATGTAGTCCACTATATTTCTTTTAGCTACAAATATATTTTGTTCTTGTGTTAATGTAAATTTATCTTTCATAGGCTACTCCTATTATTTGTTTCAACTTCCGCTAAGGAACAGTTGCGAGTGTTCAATTCGCATATGGAAAAGCAGAAGTGCGAAGTGGGTGGATTTTAAATTGGTTTAAAGAAAACGGATATATTGTAAATAAAAAGTAATAAAATAATATTGTATTTAATAAACATAGACGTGTTTTTGATTTTATACTTTACTTAGATTGTATTGACATAATAATGATAATTGCAGTATAATATAAAGAAAGGAGATGATTTTAATGTCTATGTCAACAATAACAATCAGAGTAAATGAAGAATTAAAAGACCAAGCAGAAGAAGTTTTTGAAAGTATAGGAATAAACACGACCACAGCATTTGTGATTTTTATGAAATCCGTTATAAGAGAAGGGAAAATTCCCTTTGAACTAAAAGCAGACCCATTTTATAGACGTGAAAATACAGAAGAATTAAAAAGACGTGTTTACGCACTAGACAATGGCGGAGAGGTTGTTGTAAAAACAATGGACGAATTGAGAGCAATGGAAAATGAGTAAAAATCTAGTTTTTGAACGCAGAGCTTGGAATGAATATATTTATTGGCAAAGTCAAGACAAAAAGACTTTAAAGAAAATAAATTCATTATTGGAATCATTGCAAAGAGATAACCAAGAAATAATAGGAAAAGCAGAAAAATTAAAAGGAGAACTTTCGGGGTGTTGTAGTCTAAGAATAAACAGTAAAGACAGATTGGTATATAGAATTAAAGGTGAGCAAATTCAAATAATCGAGTGCAAAGGGCATTATTACGATAAGTAAGAGTAATAAAATGCTCTTTTTTAATGGGGTGAAATAATTTGTTATAGACAATAGAAGAACTTAAAAAAATGGAAGAATTTAAAGATATTCCAGAAGAAAGTTTAAAACAAAAAATGAATGC
>CAKUYF010000030.1 GCA_934702115.1 uncultured Eubacteriales bacterium
TGCCCTTTCATGCTAAAATGAGCGCGTAAAAAGGAGTATAAATACAAATAAGGAGAAATTTATCTATGAAACCATTTTTATTATAGGGGGTGTAAAAATCTCTGTAATAAGTATGAAACACAACGTAGGGGGCGTGAACCAGAAAAAATTGTGTATTCAAACAAGGAAAGGAAGCTTTTTTAGAAAATGAATAAATTAGAAGCAAGAGAATTTCTTAAGCAACGTCTTAAAGACTATGTAGAAAGTATAACTCAAAGAAGTAAAGGAACTAACATGTATGTATGCCCTTTATGCGGAAGTGGAACGGGAAGCAAACACAGCGGAGCTTTTAGTATAAAAAACGGTGTAAGTTGGAAATGTTTTAGCTGTAACAAGGGTGGAGATATATTTGATATCATAGGAGAATACGAGAGAATACCAGATCACACAGAACAGCTTAAAAGAGCCTGTAACATTTATGGGATAGAAATAAATACTAGTTTTAGCGCTCACGAAGATTTTAAACCAGAGTACCAAAATAGATACAAAAACGAACAATATGCGTATAAAAACACATATGCAAATACATACCGGAGCTTTAAAGATTTCTTTTTACAGGCACATAACAATATTAAAAAAACAGACTACCCAGAACGGAGAGGACTAAGAGAAGATATTGTAGACCGTTTTAAGCTGGGATATGTAGCAGAGTGGAAACACCCAAAAGCTCCGAACGCCACACCAACTCCACGCTTAATTATACCTATAACGGAATATAGCTATATAGCAAGAGACGTAAGAGAGGCGATACCAGAGGAACAAGAAAGTTATAAAAAAAGCAAAGTAAAAGGAGCGGAAAAGGTTAGTTGGATTTTTAACAGAAGAGCTTTAAAGGAATCTAGTAAGCCTATAATTATAGTAGAGGGTGAAATAGACGCTTTAAGCGTAATAGAAGTAGGTGGGGAAGCTGTAGCCATGGGAAGCACAGCAAACACCAAATCTTTTATAGAACTTCTCAAAATAGAGAAACCTGAACAACCGCTTATTATAGCTCTTGATAATGATGTAGCGGGGAAAAAAGCAAGTGAAGAATTGGAGTATGCTCTAAATGAGCTTAAAATACCTTTTTATGAGGTTAATATATCAGGGGGGTATAAAGACCCTAACGAAGCTTTAAAACACAATAGAGACGATTTTAGACGTGCTGTAGAGCAAGCAGAACGCATACAGGAAGAAGCAGAACAAGCCCAGAGGGAGGAATATTTAAAAAACAGTACAGCGGACTACTTACAAAATTTTATAAACGGTATAACGGATAGCGTAAATACTACGTTTATCTCTACAGGTTTTAGTAAATTAGATGAAGCTTTAGACGGTGGATTATATGAAGGACTTTACATAGTAGGGGCTATAAGCTCTTTAGGCAAGACAACTCTTATTTTACAAATATCAGACCAGATAGCTAAGGCGGGTAAAGATATACTTATATTTTCTCTTGAAATGGCAAGGACTGAACTTATGGCAAAAAGTATAAGCAGGCACACGCTAGAGCGGGTATTAAATAACGGGGGAAATATATTTAACGCAAAGACTGCTAGAGGAATTACAACGGGAAAGAGATACACAAATTACAGCAAGATTGAAAAAGAGCTTATAAACTGCTCAATAATGGAGTATAGCAAATATGCACAGCACATTTTTATAAGTGAGGGTATAGGGGATATAGGAGCGCAGCAGATAAGAGAGATAGTTAAAAAACATATTCTTTATACAGATAATACACCTATAGTGATTATAGATTATTTGCAAATATTAGCACCGTACAGCGATAGAGCAACGGACAAGCAAAATACAGATAAAGCAGTAATGGAGCTTAAAAGAATAAGCAGAGATTATAAAACTACTGTGATAGGTGTATCCAGCTTTAACAGAGCGAATTATAAAGAAGCTGTAACAATGAAGCATTTAAAGAAAGCGGTGCTATAGAATATTCCAGTGATGTTTTAATAGGTTTACAACTTAAAGGAGCTGGGAGTAAAGATTTTAACGCAACTGAAGCAAAGAAAAAGAACCCAAGAGAAATAGAGCTTGTAATACTCAAAAACAGAAATGGAAGCACAGGAGAAAAGATAGAGTTTAAATTTTATCCTCTTTTCAATTATTTTG
The DNA here is from genome assembly GCA_934702115.1 of uncultured Eubacteriales bacterium. Lineage (GTDB taxonomy): Bacteria > Bacillota > Clostridia > Oscillospirales > Acutalibacteraceae > UMGS1491. The sequence goes on from CAKUYF010000030.1 coordinate 2,146, forward strand.
AAGAGATTTAAAATATATACGACGGATAATTTACAAAGGAGGACTCGAAAAATGAAAGGAAGTATAAAGAAGTCAGTTGAACCAAACATTGCTGATTTAGTAAACGGATGGTTAAAGTCTTATAGTTTAGACTATAAGTTGGAACAGGAACGATTAAACACAGAAATTGATAATGCTCTTAATGAGTATTTCTCAAAGAGCGGGGGTAAAGGTGGCAATAGACCAGATGTAAAAATTCTGTTGCGAGATAAAGACCAGTACTCTTATCCGGTTCTGATTGAATACAAAGGGTACAAAAATAAACTAGTAAAACTTGATTTAAACGGACAAGTAGAGAATAAGACAGCAAAGAACGAACCAAATTTAAATAATATAAACTCTTATGCCGTTAATGGAGCTGTCCATTATGCTAATGCATTGCTTCATTACACAAGCTATACGGATATTATAGCTATAGGCGTAACGGGTTATAGAGATGAAATCGGAAATATTCAGCATTTGATCGGCGTGTACTATGTATCAAAGAGCAACTTTGGTATAGGACAGAAAGTGGATGAATATACTGATTTATCATTTTTGAAAAAAGAAAATTTTGACGCTTTTATTGAGAAAGTCAAGAGCCTTTCGTTATCACAGGAGGAAGTAGATAGATTAAAGGAAAAAAGGGAACATGAAATCGATATAAGCTTATTGAAACTCAATCATGATATATACCAAAATGAAAAAGGTTTAGGGGAGAATGATAGAGTGTACCTTGTTGCGGCTTCAATTATTGCGACAATAGGTATTCCCGGCAAAGTATCTCCCCTTGAAAAATCGGATTTAAAATCGTCTGTTGAGGATGGCAGTACCGATGGAGATATTGTTGTCAGAAAGATAAAAGCTTTTTTAAAAGAAAAAAATCTACCAGATGAGAAGAAAGAGCTTATTATCAGAACTCTTCAAAACACCTTAACAACCGATAACATTAACAAGGTAGAAAACGGAGAAAGTCAGTTAAAACGTGTGTTCGGAAAGATTATTGATAATCTGGGTATTTACTACAAAATTGGGTTGACTACCGACTTTACGGGAAAATTATTCAATGAGATGTACAGATGGCTAGGTTTTTCACAAGATAAATTAAACGATGTTGTTCTCACGCCTTCATATGTAGCAACTTTGCTAGTTAAGCTTGCGAGAGTCAATAAAGACTCGTATGTATGGGACTTCGCAACAGGCTCAGCTGGGCTTCTTGTTGCGGCCATGAACGAAATGATCATTGATGCAAAAAATACAATTAAATCACCAGACCAACTTAGATATAAAATAGCCGATATTAAAGCTAACCGTATTCTTGGTATTGAGATTTTATCAAGTGTATATATGCTTGCCGTTCTTAACATGATTTTGATGGGTGATGGGAGTTCTAATATTTTAAACAAAGATTCTATTAGCGATTTTGATGGTAAGTACGAGCTAAATGGCGTTGAAAAAAATTTTCCTGCAGATGCTTTTGTTTTAAATCCGCCTTATTCTGAACCAGGTAATGGAATGATTTTTGTGAAGAAAGCTTTGTCTATGATGAAAAAAGGATATGCTGCTGTTATAATCCAGAATTCTGCAGGTTCAGGAAAAGCAATATCCTATAATATAGAAATATTAAAACATAGTACACTTTTAGCAAGTATTAAAATGCCAATAGATTTATTTGTCGGTAAGTCTAGTGTGCAAACGAACATTTATGTTTTTCGTGTTGGTGAGGCTCATCATAAAGACGACATTGTCAAGTTTATTGACTTTTCAAATGATGGATATAAAAGAGCTAACCGAAAAAAATCAAGGAGAAATGTTAACTTAAAGGATGTAGATAGAGCTAGGGAGCGATACCAAGAGCTTGCCCAATTAGTCCGTTTTGGAAGAAGTAAACTTAATATATTCACAGAGAAGGAATATTACGAGGGAACAATTGATCCGGGAAACGGTGCTGACTGGAATCAAACTGCACCTATCGATACAAAGCCTACTTTAAATGATTTCAAGAAAACTGTAAGTGATTACCTAGCTTGGGAAGTATCGAATCTTTTAAAACATCAGAATAGTGAGGACGAAAGCCTGGGAAAATAGATGCCTCGCTCAATGAAAAATTAAATAACGTTGAGTGGGGCGAGTACGAATTAGGCGTTTTATTTAATATTAATCCAACAAAATACTATCGTTTATCTAATGAAGAAATTCTATCAAACAACGGCAATGTTCCCTTAATTTCAAATCAATCTGTTAATAATGGTGTTATGGGTTTTTCAGCATTAAAAGCACTGAATAGAGGAAACTCTATAACTTGCTCTGATACAACAATTGGCACAGAAACAATGTTTTATCAGAAAAAAGATTTTATAGGGTATTCCCACATTCAACACTTAGTACCTAAATTTTCGCCGTTTAATGGAAGAATTGCAGCATTCGTAATTTCATCGTGTAGGATTGCTACATTGAAAAAATATGACTACGGTCACAAATTCAATAGAGCAGCGATGGCAAAAACAAAAATACTGTTACCTGTTAAAGGTAGTAAAATCGACTTTGATTTTATAGAATTTTTCATGGCGGAGCTGGAAGCAGAGCGTGTGGCGGAGCTGGAAGCAGAGCGTGTGGCGGAGCTGGAAGCCTATCTAAAAGTTAGCGGATTTGATGATTATGAATTATCCGATAAAGAGAAACATGCTATCGATAACTACAGTCATCTTGAATGAAAGCAATATAACTTAAAGTTCTTATTTGGAAAATCAACAAGGGGTAAAAGGCTTAAAAGTGCAGATAGAATCCCGGGAGACTTACCGTTTGTTACAGCAGGAGAAACTAATGAAGGAATATCAGATTTTATAGGAAACAAAGTAGAAATATTCAAAAGAAATACAACTACAATAGATATGTTTGGTTCAGCAAAATATAGAAATTACAATTATGGTTGTGATGATCACATTGCAGTTGTACATACAGAACAATTACCTATGAGAACTGCTATTTTTGTTACTACAGCTATTCATAAATCCTCTCACAACGGTCAATTCCACTATGGAAAAAACTTTTATGCAAAAGATGCAGATGAACTGCAAATTACTTTACCTCATAGAAATGGAAAGCCTGATTATGAATTTATGGAGCTTTTTATTTCGGCAATTCAAAAAATGGTTATCAAAGACGTTGTTTTGTATAAAGATAAGAAAATTGAAGCTACTAAAAAGATAGTCGATAAATAAAATTAAGGGAAAAATTTTTAATAGGAAAAGAGCGAGATAAAAATCGTTCTTTTCTTCTTTACTTATAAAAATAACACTTGATAAGCGGCAGGTAATACGTTATTATGTTAGATGTATACATTTATACACACCAGGAGGAATATGTAATGAATAGTGTATATGAATTATACCATAATAGAATAGCTGAGTATAATACTGTCGGGATAGAATTATTTAACCTTTTTATTTTATACCTCGATGCTTCGCCCAAAACCATAGATACATACACAAAAGCTGTAAGACAACTTTTTAACTACTTTTCTTTTAACGGTATTACAAAACCAAAAAGAGGGGACATATTAGCCTATCCTATAAGGAAAAATTAAAAGCAAGCGGGCATAAACCAACCACAGTGCAAAATTATATAACCGCTTGTAAAATCTTTTTTAAATGGACTTCACAAGAGGGGTATTATCCAAATATAGCAGAGCATATAAAAGGGGCCAAGCTTAGTAGAGAGCATAAAAAGGACTACCTTACAAGCTCTCAAGTAAAAGATATATTGGAAAGCATAGAAAAAGAAAATATACAAGGCTTAAGAGACTATGCAATACTTCTTTTAATGGTAACAGGCGGACTTAGAACTATAGAAGTAATAAGAGCAGATATAGGAGACCTAAGAACTGTAGGAGCTTTTACAGTCTTATATGTACAGGGAAAAGGAAGAGAAGAAAAAACAGAGTATATAAAAATTTCTGCTCCCGTAGAAAAAGCTATAAGAATGTACCTACAGGTGAGAGGAACGATAAGCGAAACAGAACCTTTATTTACATCTTTAAGTAATAATAATAAAGGACAAAGGCTCACTACTCGCTCTATAAGTGGGATAGTGAAAGAGAGATTAAAAAATGCGGGCTATAATAGCTCCAGACTTACAGCCCACAGCCTAAGGCATACTGCAGTAACTTTATCATTACTTGCGGGTAAGAATTTAGCAGAGGTGCAGCAATTTGCAAGACATGTAAATATAACAACTACTATGATATATAATCACGCTTTAGACAAGGCTAAAAATAGCTGTAGTGAAGCGATAACAGAAGCGATAATATAAGAGGGGTTTTTATATGAAAAGCACAGAACAGAAAGCAAAATTTATTGAGTTAAGGGCAAAAGGGTTAAGCTATAGCAAGATAGCTAAGCAACTACGTATAAGCAAGAGTACTTGTACAAGCTGGGAACGGGAACTTAAAGTCCAGATAAAAGAGGCAAAAGAGGACAGGTTAAATGAGCTTTACGAGATTTACGCAATGAGCAGAGAAAGCCGTATAAAAAGAATGGGGGAAACTTTAGCAAACATAGACAAGGCAATAGAGAGCAAAGACTTAAAAGAGCTTCCAGCAGACGTACTTTTAAAGCTTAAACTCAGTTATGAGGAGAAATTAAAAGCGGAATACTCGGAGCCACACAGCGGAAATCTTACAGATTTTACGTTTGATGGGCTTATAGAAGCAATAGCGGATATATACAGAGGGCAACAAAATGGAGATATAGAGCCAGCACAGGCAAAAGCCCAGCTTGCAACTATAGAAAACATTGTAAGTATAAAAAAGCTTAAAGATACTTCCTCTCCATTCTTTGATTTAGCTAAATGTTTATAAATTTAAACAAGTACATCTATACATATACACATAGAAAGGAGACTAAACCATGCAAGTAATAGCAGTTATAAACCAAAAGGGCGGAGTAGGCAAAAGTACAACTGCTTTAGCTATAGGAGCAGGTTTTATTTTTAAGGGTTATAAATCACTCTATATTGACCTTGATGCACAAGGGAATCTAAGCTATACCCTTAAAGCCTCTAACACAGGATATAATGTTATGGGGGTATTACAGAGACCAGAGACCATTAAAGGAGAAATTCAGAACACCGAGCAAGGGGACATTATAGCAAGCTCTCCAGCTCTCTCTGGGGCTGATACATTATTAACCGAAACAGGTAAAGAATACAGGCTAAAAGAAGCTATAGAACTTATTAAGGATTTATACGATTATGTAATCATAGATACCCCACCAGCTCTGGGAATACTTACTATAAATGCTCTTACAGCTTGTAACGGTATTATAATACCAGCCGGGGCAGACATTTACTCCTTACATGGAATAAGTCAGCTTAAAGGAACCATAGAAACGGTAAAAAAGTATTGCAACAACTCTTTAGAGATTTTAGGAATACTCTTAACCCGCTATAATTCCAGAGCAATTATAAGTAGAGAAGTAGCGGAAATGTTAGAAAAGACAGCAAAAAAGCTTAATACAAAGCTATATAATACCAAAATAAGAGAATGCACCGCTATAAAGGAAGCTCAAGCAATGAAGGAAAGTATTTTTGCATATGCACCGAAAAGCAATGCTACATCGGATTATAAAGCCCTTATAGATGAAATTTTGAAACAGGAGTTGTAAGACAATGAGTAAAAAGACATTTAAAAGTAGTTTAGAAAAAATAGAAAATCCCGCTTTACAGTTTATAAGCAACGCTGCGAGTAAAAAACGAACAGAAAGAAAAGAACAAGATATATACGCTCCAACTCCAGAAGGATATAAATTAGTACCAGAAGCAAAGAGTAAACGCTTACAACTTCTTATACAACCAAGCTTATATAATAGAGTAAAACAAAGAGCAGATGAAAACGGAACAAGCGTAAATGATACAATACATAATATTTTAAGTAGTGTATTGAGAGGAGAGTAACAGGAGAAAATCCCATAGAAACTAGAAACCCATGTAGACTATTTTGTAGCTATGGTTGGAGAAATAATAACCTCAGATGTTCTTAAAGCTGCTGTAGAAGGCTAAAACAGCCACAGGAAGATGGTATAGAAAAAACCTTTAAAAATACAATACACAGGTAATACCAGCAAAACATAAAGGCAAGCGAGAGCTGGATAACTAGTGGAATTACGTTTTTTAAAGGATGTGGACTGTACAATCAGAATGACGTGAGACAAGCCATTTTACACGCAGGTAGCAGAAAGATTTAAAGCGGTGTACGGTGAAGATTTCGTGGAGGAAATACTGTTAGAGAAGGAGATGGAAAAAGTAGATAAACTCATACAGAGAAAAAATAATACAACGTAAAAGAGAAATTTTTAGACTTTTTTATTTATTTGTAGGAATCACTGCAAGTTCACAGCCAAGAGCGGACGCTACTTTTAACAGTGTGTCTAGCTGGGGAATGGCTTTTTTACTCTCTAAACGAGCTATAACAGATTGCGTCAAGCTAGACGCTTTAGCGAGCTCTTTTTGCGTCATACCTTTACTGTGCCTTTGCTCAATAAGGCTATTAATAACAAGATAACAGCTTTCAGGCACTGACAGCACCCCCCACAGGTTTAGAAAATTCGTATAAATGCTCTGGAGATA
>CAKUYF010000031.1 GCA_934702115.1 uncultured Eubacteriales bacterium
AGGATATTCTTTAGATTTTTCTATCATAAATCTATCCCTTGAAACCTTAGCAAGTATTGACGCACAAGCAATGCTGTGCGAAAGTGCATCCCCTTTTACTACCGCTTCAGCAGCATATCCCCACTTAGGTAGTATATTACCATCTACTAAAATAAAATCCGGCTTTACAGTAAGAGACTCAACAGCATTAGTCATAGCTAAATGGGTGGCTCTTAAAATATTCATTTCATCAATTTTGTCTGCACTTACCGATGATACTGCGTATGAAATTGCACTTTTACATATTTCATCATAAAGCTTTTCACGTTTACTAGGTGATAATTTCTTAGAATCATTTACTCCTTCTATAACTTTTCCATGAGGTAAAATTACAGCAGCAGCATATACCGGACCGGCTAGTGGCCCTCTTCCTGCTTCGTCTACTCCACATATTAATTCTTTGCCTTCTGCTAAATATTTTTTTTCATATAATAACCAATCCATAAATTTAAAATCCTTTAATTTTAAGCTTAATTTTCTGTTTGAGGAAACTCCAATATAAGTGAACCAAGTTTCCCGGACCTAAATTCTTCTAATATCATTTCCGAAGTTCTTAGAGTGTTTACTTCTCCACCGGATACTAACATTTTGCGATTTTTGCCAATTAAATTTAATAGTTCATAAGCACTTTGATTTTCAATAGAAGATAACTCTAAATTGTATCTTTTAATAAGATTTTCCGGATAAATTTTTTTAACCTTTTCTATAAATTCGATAGCTAAATTTTCTAAATCTAATATTGAATCTTTAATTGCACCCGTAAAAGCCAAATTATATCCTATATCATTACTGCTAATTTTAGGAGGTAGTACACCGGGCGTATCCAAAATTTCTATACTTTTTCCTATAGTGACCCATTGAGTTTTTCTTGTAACGCCAGGCCTGTTTTCAACTTTTACTTTTGAATTTCCTGCAAGTTTATTTATAAAAGCGGATTTACCTGTATTAGGAATTCCTGTTACCATAATTCTAATTTTTCTGCCTATCATCCCTTTGGATTTCCAAGCTTTTAATTTAGGTTCCATCATATTTGTTATTTTACTAATAAAGTAACTCGCACTTTTAGAGTTTCTTATACTAAATGAAACACAATCTATGTTATTTTTCTCATAAAAATTTATCCATTGTTTCACATACTTGGCATCCACTAAATCAGTTTTGTTCAAAACCAAAATTTTAGGTTTATTTTCATATAGAGAAAAAAAGTCAGGATTTCTACTTGAAATTGGTATCCTAGAATCCACAATTTCAGCTACCAAATCTACAAGCTTCAAATTTTCTTTAAGTTCTCTTTTAGCCTTCGCCATATGCCCCGGAAACCAGTTGATCGAAGTCTTGGAAAAACCTTTTTCTTCATTCATTTAAATCACTTCCTTTTTTACCTCTATCTTATTACTAATCGTTTATTATTGAATAAAAATATTCCATCAATAAATTCACAATTACTATTTGTATAATCTTCTATTGTATTTTTCCAAAAGGTATATGCTTTTTTATTATTATAAGAAGGTTTAATCTCCCAGTTACCTGGAAACTTATCAAAAATTTGAAAAGCTGCTTTCTTTCCAATTTTATTACGCCTATATTTGGGGATAACTAAATACTCAGCTATACTATGTCCATTTTCAAATTTTTGCATGTAGTTATTAATCATCGCAAATCCTAATAGTTTATTAGTTTCTTTTTCTCTAATAAAATAAGCATAACGATTATTATCAATAAAATACAAATCAAAATACTGATATTCAAAAATTGCTTCTTCATTCATTTCATTTAAGTCATTTTCACTTTCCTCAAATAGTGAATATTGCAATAATCTATATAAAATCTCTTTTTCTTCCTTTTTCACTTCACTTAAATAGAATTCCATTTTTTCATCTCTTGGCTTGATAATAATACTTTTCATAATTATACTCTAAAACTATCCTTTAATTTTTATGTTTAACTATTAACATGTTTTAATTATTTCAATATTTATTTTAAATCATCATATGTGATATTCCTACTTAATTACTCCTACTCGACTAAATGGGAACATTCTGAACACAGCTTTACCTACAACATCTTTATATGGTATTACCCCTACTTCACTGAATCTACTATCCGTAGAATTATTTCGATTATCTCCCATAACCCAAACATAGCCTTCCGCAACTACGAAAGGCAACTCTACATCTCCTTTTAACCATAAAGCTCGTTCTTTTGTATATCCTTCTTTAATCTTTTTACCGTCTACTATTATACTTCCGGTAGTGTAGTCAATATCTATAGTTTGACCTCCAACTGCTATTACTCTCTTTATCATGGGAACATCCAGCTTATTACCTCGTCTTATAACCACTACGTCTCCATTTTTAGGAGAATAACCACATTGCCATATTAAAACTTTATCACTATTTTTTAACGTCGGTAGCATTGATTCTCCGCTGATGTTTACAGTTCTTAACAAAAAACACATGAGAAAAACTACTATTATTATCGCTTGAACTGTAGATTCAAATAGTTCAAAACAAAAATCTAAAGCCTTCGACTTCCCATTTAAATCAGAATTAAAATTTTGCTCTTCATCGCAGTTGGGCATAAATGTTCAGTCCTCTTGTAATAATTATTCAATAACTTTTATTCTGCTGGGAGGGTATACAACAAATTTTGCTTTTCCTATGATATCCCCATTAGGGATCAACCCTATTGCCTTAAAACGACTATCCCCTGAATGATTTCTGTTATCACCCATTACAAAGCAATACCCTTGAGGTATTACCGCTGGAATCTCCGCATCTCCACGAAGCCACATGGGCTCTTTAATATAAGTTTCATTGAGCTTTACCCCGTCTACAGTTACGCTTCCATCTTCAAAATTTATCTTGAGTGTCTGACCTTCCGTAGCAATTACACGTTTTATCAGTGGTTTATCAAATTCTTGACCATGTTTAATTACCACAACATCGCCATCTTTAGGAACGTATTTCCATCTCATCACAGCTACTCTGTCTCCATTATGCAAAGTATCCATCATAGATTGACCATCTACCATAAAAAAACGAAACAAAAAGGTCATAAGCACTACTACAACTATAAATGCTTGAACAACTGATTCAGTCCACTCAAAACAAAATGTAGAAAATTTACTTGCTGGGTTTTTTATTTCACATACTTGATTTTCTGAATTGATTTTATAGTTCATTTTCTTTTCGTACATCCTTTATACTCCTTTCTTATAAAAGTGGAAATAGTATAAATGTTTCAAAAATACTCTTTATATCCTATTCATAAACTATTAAAAATGACTTATTAAACTAGAAAAAAACAGGGGAATAAATTCCCCAAGCATAATTAGTTTATTTTCTCTTTGACTTTTGCAGCCTTTCCTACGCGATCTCTGAGATAGTAAAGCTTAGAACGACGTACCTTACCTTTTCTTACTACTTTGACGTCTTTAACATTAGGAGAATGTACTGGGAATATTCTCTCTACACCACAGCCATATGAAACCTTCCTTACTGTGAAAGTTTCAGCTACTCCGCTTCCTTTTCTTGCAATTACTGTTCCTTCAAAAACTTGAATTCTCTCTCTGTCACCTTCTTTAATCTGCACATCTACCTTTACAGTATCTCCTACGCTGAAAACAGGTAAATTGCTTTTTAAAGAAGACTCTGATACTTTAGATAAAATATCCATATTTTCCTCCAATTATTCTACACATTCATGCCTGTTATAATTTAAAGGCAGAGGAATGCTGATATTTACGTATCATAAAATCACTAATTATTTGATTTTAATGAACACATTGAGTTTACCATAATTTTTAATCATTTGCAATAATATTTTTTATAAAAAAGCTATACTAAAATGGATAAACATTCATAACTAGATTTTTTGCTTTAGAGCATAGGATTATTTGGTATAATCTTTTTTTATAAATTCAAAATCAAACTCATTTTTATTAGTTAAATAATTTTTTAATCTCTTTCAGAGTACGAAATAATAAAATAATAAGTAATATATTCGTGATCTAAACTTTTGGTTTTTTCTAGTACTGCTAAATTATGCACTCAAACAAATATGTAAAATCTAAAATTAAAAATGAAGAAATCGCAAAAATACATATTGAGTTTTTTATTATAAGTTTTATTTTGAACTTCCTAATATTTTTCTTAAAGCCTTCTTTAGTTCTTCAGACACTTCTGCATGGCGAAGCCCCGCTTCAATTGACGCAACCAGTGCACCAAGCTTACTCCCTATATCGTATCTTTGACCTATAAAGTCTACAGCTATCATTCCTTGCTTCCTTGCAATTATTTTCATAGCATCAGTAAGCTGAATTTCTCCTCCAACACCGGGAGACGTATTTTCCAGTACCTCAAAAATTTCCGGAGTAAGTATGCATCTTCCCAAAATAGAGTAAAGCGACATAACTTGCTCAGGACTGGGTTTTTCTATCATATCAGTACACATAAAGAGATTATCCCTTATATTCTTGACCTTTAGGGAACCATATTTTCCGATTTCATTCTCCGGCATTTCTTTAGCGCCAACAGTGCAAAGACCAAATTCATTATAAACTTCAATAAGCTGTTTACATACCGGAATATTTTCACTATAAATTACGTCATCAGGATACATAACGGCAAAAGGCTCATTCCCTACAAAGCTTTTCGCACATAATACAGCATGGCCAAGTCCTTTAGCTTCCTTTTGACGTATAAAATATATGTTTGCTAAATTTGAAATTTTTCTTACGGTTTCAAACATTTGTTCTTTATTATTTTTCTTTAAAAGACTTTCAAGTTCAGGATTTTCATCAAAATGGTTTTCAAGAATTTCCTTACCTCTATTACTTATTATCAAAATGTCCGTTATACCGGAATTTACCGCTTCTTCTACAATATACTGAATAGCCGGTTTATCTACTATAGGATACATTTCTTTTGGCAGCGCTTTAGTCGCAGGAAGAAGTCGTGTCCCAAATCCTCCCGCCGGTATAACTGCTTTTTTAATTTTCACTTCAAAACTCTCACTTTCTATGATATATTTAATATACAGTATTATTTTACTTAATATAAAGCTTTAAATCAAGGGAAGTGAGATGAAATGATAATTAACGGAAAGGAAATAGCTGAAAAAATCATTATTCAGTCAAAAGCAGAAGCTACAAAAATAAAAAAACTCGGAATTTTTCCTAAGCTCGCCGTAATACTGGTTGGTGAGGATCCTGCTTCTAAAACATATGTAAATAACAAAAGAAAAGCATGCGAAAAAGCCGAAATAATCTCTGAGGAATATTCATTACCTGCCACTACTTCTCAAGAAGAAATAATTGAACTTATTGAAAAGCTTAATGCAGATAAAACTGTTTCAGGAATTTTGGTTCAGCTTCCCCTTCCTCTCCATTTAAACTCTAAAGTTATATGCGAAAAAATAAGCCCTTTTAAAGATGTGGATGCATTTACATCAGTTAATGTGGGAAAACTTGTTCAAGGAACTGCCACTCTACTGCCTTGTACTCCGTCAGGTATAATAGAAATTTTCAAAAATGAAAAAATAAATCTTGAAGGTAAGAACTGCGTAGTACTTGGAAGAAGTGATATAGTAGGTAAGCCTATTGCAACATTACTGCTTCATCAAAACGCAACAGTAACCATTTGTCATAGTAAGACTAAAAATCTAACTGAGCATTGCAAACAAGCCGATATAATCATTTCTGCAGTCGGAAAAAGGAATTTTGTAAAATCAGAAATGGTAAAAAAGGATGCAATAGTTATAGATGTAGGAATAAACAGAGACGAAAATGGAAAACTTTGTGGAGATGTAGATTTTAAAAATGTTGAGCCAATATGCTCATATATTACACCCGTTCCAGGAGGAGTAGGACCATTAACAGTAGCAATGTTAGTTAAAAATACTGTAACAGCAGCAAAAATTCAAAATGAAAAATAATAAAGGAGTAATTAAAATTTATGAATATTTGGCATGATATTGATCCTTCAAGAATTACAGCAGAAGAATTCGTAGCAGTAATAGAAATTTCAAAAGGAAGTAAACTTAAATATGAGCTTGACAAAGAAACCGGTATGCTTCAATTAGACAGGATTCTCTATACCTCAACCCATTACCCCGCAAACTATGGATTCATCCCCAGAACTTACGCTGATGATAACGATCCCTTAGACGTATTAGTGTTATGCTCAGAACATATTTACCCAATGACAATAGTAAAATGTTATCCTATTGGAATGATTACTATGATTGATTCAGGAAGTAGAGACGAAAAAATTATAGCTATCCCTAAAAATGATCCTATATATAATAGATATACGGATATTTCCGAACTGCCTTCTCATATGTTTGAAGAAATGAAACACTTTTTCAGCGTATATAAAATGCTGGAAAATAAATCTACAATCGTAGATGATATAAAGGGCAGAAGTATAGCTATAGAAACAATATCCGCTGCTATTAGTTCATATAATAAAAAGTATATGGTTAAAAATTGATTCTAGGGAGTGATGAAAATTTTACAGCTAGAAGAATTAAATCTGGAACTAAATAAGCTTAAACCAAAAATAGAGTCTCTTTGTGAGACTCTAAAAATAGAATCTTCAGAAGTGAAATTAAAAAATCTAGAAGAAGAAACGTCTAATCCAAATTTTTGGTCAAACTCGGAAAAATCTCAGAAAGTACTTTCGGAAATAAAATCTTTAAGTGCTAAGATAAAAGAATATAAAACCATTAAAGAAAATTTTGAAGAGCTTGAAGTATTCATAGAAATAGCTTCCGAACAAGAAGATATATCCTCTTTAGAAGAAATTCAAATAAAATTCAAACACTTGAAAAACGATATAGAAAATCTTACATTAACCACTTTATTAAATGGTGAATATGATTCTCAAAATGCCATTTTAACCCTTCACGCAGGAGCAGGAGGAACTGAGTCTCAAGACTGGGCTGAAATGCTTTGCCGTATGTACATACGTTGGGCAGAAAAACATAAATATAAAGTCAAATTGCTTGATCGCCTTGATGGAGAAGAAGCGGGTTTAAAGAGTGCATCTATATTAATAGAAGGTGTAAATGCTTACGGATTTCTAAAAGGTGAAAATGGTGTTCACCGCCTAGTTCGAATTTCTCCCTTTGACGCTTCAGGCAGAAGGCATACATCATTTGCATCTTTAGAAGTAATCCCTGAAATAAATGACGAAATTAAAATAGATATTTCACCTGACGATATAAAAATGGATGTATACCGTGCAAGCGGTGCAGGTGGACAGCATGTAAATAAAACTTCTTCCGCTGTAAGGCTTACTCATATTCCTACAGGAATAGTAGTTGCTTGCCAAAACGAAAGAAGTCAGTTTCAAAATAGAGACACTGCTATGAAAATACTAAAATCTAAATTAATAGAAATAAAAGAAAGAGAACATCTTGAAAAAATAGACGATATTAAAGGAGTTCAAAAAGAAATTGCGTGGGGTTCACAAATTCGTTCCTATACTTTCATGCCTTACACTTTAGTAAAAGACCATAGAACCGGATATGAAGTAGGAAATGTAGAATCAGTTATGAATGGAGAAATAGACGGTTTTATTGACGCTTATTTAAAAAACTCAATTTAGGAATGTAAGCTACCGTGCAACAGTATACGCTTTTTGCTCCACTTTTTATTAGCACTTTTGCACATTCATATAATGTACTACCGCTTGTAATTATGTCATCACATAAAAGTATAACTTTATTTTCTACATCCGTTTTAACTGAAGGCTTAATTGCAAAAGCTCCTTTTACATTTTCACGTCTATAAACTAAACTTAATTCATGTTGAATTTTAGTTTTCTTCACTTTGACAAGTAAATCTTTGGAAGAAACTCCAAGCCTACTTGACAAATCAATAGCTAAACACTCCGCTTGATTATAACCTCTATCTCTCCTGCGGTCTTTCCTCAATGGTACAAAACTAATACAATCAAATTTCACATCTTTAAAATTACTCTCGAGTTCTTCAGCTATAATCTTAGCAAAAAACTTAGAGTAATTTTTATATCCCCTAAACTTAAATCTCCATATTGAACTCTTTATATTCCCCACATATTCAAATGGAGAAATACATTTTATAGTTTTGCCATTCAAATTCGATGTTCCATCTAAAACTCTTATTTCAGTATTAATTTTTAAATCTTTACTGCAATTTTCACAAAGATACTCTTTATATTTTATTATTACATTATTACATAGTACGCATTTATTCGGATAAATTAAGCTTAAAATAAAACTGAATATATCTTTCAACATTTTTAATCCTTCTACTCATCAATTACATTGATTGCTGTTTGCAACTGATCATCTTCTTCATAAGATAATTTACTTTGATGTAATAAAATTTCTTTTTTTTCATCCATATTTACAATTTGATCCGGCGACAACCCTTTACCGTAAAAATTATTATTTCCTAAAGTAACGTAAGTAGCATCCGGAAAAACTATTACAGATTCTTCATTAATTTCTACCATTTTTTCAGTAGCAGCATTCCCTGAAGTAATTTGACCTACAATCTTAGCATTAATTGAATCTTTTAACCCTGATGCTACAACTTCAGCAGCTCCCCACGAATAATTACTCGTAAGTATTACTACTTTTAAGTCCGCTCTGGGTGTATCAGAGCTACAT
>CAKUYF010000032.1 GCA_934702115.1 uncultured Eubacteriales bacterium
GCTAGAAAGGTACTGGATTTTAACGGAGTAAGAGGAGTAACTATTGAGCGTACAAGAGGATATTTTACTGATTATTTTGATTCCAGAAGTGAAAGAATTTGTCTTTCGGATAATGTATACGACGCTGCTACCATAGCATCTGTAAGTGTTGCAGCACATGAATCCGGACATGCTACTCAATATTCTAAAAATTATTTTCCTTTAAAATTACGGCATTTATTAGTTCCGGTAACACAAATTGGCTCTAATTTATCCATGCCTTTTATAATTTTAGGGCTTATGGTTCCAGCTTGGGGGTATTTTGTAAACATAGGTATAATTTTATTTTCGTTTGCAGTGATTTTTCAGATAGTAACTTTACCGGTAGAGTTTGATGCAAGCCGCCGAGCTTTAGAGACTATAAAAGCTACAAATATGCTTGACAGCAGTGAAGTAAAGGGAGCAAAAGCCGTTTTAAAAGCCGCCGCGTTTACTTATATTGCTGCAACTTTTACGGCGTTACTTTCTTTATTGAGATTAATATGGATGTCCAGAAATAGAAAAAATTAAAAATTACCTGTTGACTTTATAACGAAAAATTAGTATAATGATAATGTAATATCTATTTAGATAAAACAGGAGAAACTTATGAATTTTAATATTAAAACAAAAAAGAGAATAGCCGGTCTAATGGCAATGGTTAGTTTAAGCAGTACTTTTTCACCTTCCTTATATGCTAGTGAAACTGATTCAAAAAAGCAAGGATGTAAAAATTACTGGATTAACAAATTTGATAAAAAAACCTGTGTTAAAATAGGTGGAGCAATTATAGGTGTACCATTGATAGCGTTAGTTGGGATTAAAGGCGCTAAGAGATTATATAAAGCTTTTAATAGGCGCAAATTTGAAAAAATATATGATATGATTAAAAATGAAGATTATTCCGCTTTTAAGACAAAAATGGGAGAAGATTTAGGCGAAGTAATTAAAGATCTCACAGATTGTATTTTAACACATGATGAATATTGTTTATATTGTTCTATGAGAACAATTAATAGATTAGGGGCGATCTGTGATGAAAATGGTGTGACCATGGGTCAAATTCCGAATCGGACTAGTCAAGATGTGGATTCTCTGAAAAGGAAACAGTTAACTGAAATTACTGAAGTACTCAGAGGCACTTTATGTAATGTAACAGATAACTCACTGAAAGATGATATTGAGCTTTTAATTGACCTTGTTAATATATCCATTGAAGTCCTTGACGAACGTAACCGCCCGATTCAGGTGGACGATCATTCCATTGGTCCACCCATTTTGGCTCCTCGCTCTGTATCTCCTCCGCAATATTCTTCGGTTTCCGAAGATGATGAGACTTCTTCTGAAGATTCCTATGGACCAGCTCATAGTGTCATTCCACAATCTGCTGGTTCTGATATGGGTTCATCACCTTTTTATGTGCCTTTTCAGACTTGTGATTCAACCCCCCAGTTTAATGTTTTTGATATGGATCAGTCTTCCCGCCATGTGATTTATAGAATGCAGGGTGGTATTGTAAATAGTGGGATTCCAAGTAGTAATATAATAATGCCTCCTAATCCAAATTGCCCAGGTACAAGTTTTCCCTCTTCTTTGGAACCGGATTCAATGGGCGTGACTAGAGAAACTTCTCTTGAAAATACTACTGCACCATCTCTTTATCAAGCACCACTCGCTGGTTCTGGTATAAATTCGTTCCAGTTTGGGGCTCCACAGCCAGCGTCCCCTATAGAGGTTCAGCCTACTGTAAATAACAGGGGTCCTTTTGGAGGTGCTAATGTACAATCTTTTGATCAACCACAACAACCTGATAATTTTGATGTAGATCAACCATCAAGTGAGTCTCCTACCCCCAGTTCATCTTCAGAAGATGCTGAATAAGAATTAAATTCAAGCAAGTAGTATATTCTTCTTTTACCATAAGATGTAAGTAATCAATTAAAGTGAATATATTAAAAAAACAGTTTCTATGGTATGGAAGGTTTTAACGGTTTATAAAATATTAAAAATAAAGTAGTGATTCTTTCACTACTTTTCTGTTATTAGTCTGCAACAATATTTATAAGATGAGCTACTCCGGGAATAGTTTCACCTTGCTGTGCTGAAGTAGGAGACATAAGGGCTCCGGTAGCTATAAATAAAATATTTTTTAGTTCTTTTTCTTTTACTTTATTGAGAATATAAGAACAAAGTATTGAAGCCGAGCATCCGCAACCTGAGCCTCCGGCGTGGACGTCTTGTTTTTCTTTGTAATATATCATAAGTCCACCGTCATTATAGTTTTCTTTTAACTCGATTCCTTCTTTTTTTAACAGTTGTTTTAAAAGTGAAGTACCTACTTCGCCCAAGTCTCCTGTTAAGATTAAATCGTAATCTTCTGGTGAAGTTTTAGTGTCCTCGAAGAAAGCGAGTAAGGTTTTAGCTGCTGAAGGAGCCATAGCTGCCCCCATGTTATTAGGGTCTTTTATTCCCAAGTCGGTTATTCTCCCTATAGTACAGTACTTTATTTTAGGTCCTCTTTCTTGTTGACTCACCAGTACCGCACCTGCTCCTGTTACAGTCCACTGAGCAGTTGGAGTACGTTGACCTCCGTATTGGAGTGGAAAGCGAAATTGCCTTTCTGAAGAGCAGTAGTGGGATGATGTTACTGCAATTGAATAATTTGCAATTCCTGCTTCAATACTTGTAGCGGCTAAAAAAAGAGATTGAGCCATTGTAGAGCATGCGCCAAATTGTCCAAGGAAGGGAATATCTAAAGATCGGAGCCCGAAAGCCGATGACATACATTGGTTTAATAAATCTCCTGCGAAAATGTAATTTACTTCTGAAGGTTCCATATTACATTTTTTAAGTAAAATTTTCACTGTTTCGGTTTGAAGTCTACTTTCGGATTTTTCCCACGAAGACTCTTTGAGGGTAGTGTCTTCAAAAATCTTGTCAAATTGTTTTCCTAAAGGTCCCTCTGATTCTTTTTTCCCACATGTTGCGGCAAATCCTTTAATAGTAGGATTATTTTGCATTAATATAGTATATTTCCCTATTCGTTTGGCCATAAGTTAAATCTCTCCTTTACAAAAAATACCAAAATGAAAATAAGATTCATTTTAGTATTTGATATTATAATATGAAATATTTAACTAATCCAAAAAATTTACAGTTTATTGCTATCATGAGGCAATAAACTGGACACAGATGCTTGATTGGTATTTAAATTTTGTCGTGAAGAGTCTGTAGTTAAGTCTTCATTATTCTTTATACCATACATTTTGAGTATTTTATTCTTTATAAAATTGCTTAACTTAAATGATGAATTTTTTTCAGAATTATTCAAAATACCACCTGCTCACTTTATTAATTTTCTCACTATCCTATCAAACTAACGAATTAAAATCAAGGAAAATTAGGTACAGAATAAACTAAAAAATCCTTAAATCAAGCTTAAATTTCTTAATTGAGCATCATGTTAAATGTTACTCTTGTATTGTTCGACTTCTACTGTACATGCAACGGTAGCACCTACTATTGGATTGTTTCCCATGCCTATAAAACCCATCATTTCAACATGAGCAGGGACTGAAGAGGAACCGGCAAATTGTGCATCACTGTGCATTCTACCCATGGAGTCGGTTAATCCGTATGAAGCAGGACCGGCTCGCATATTATCGGGATGCAAAGTTCTTCCGGTACCTCCTCCCGACGCCACGGAGAAATACTTGTGATTATTTTCTATGGACCATTTTTTATATGTTCCGGCTACAACATGTTGAAAACGTGTTGGATTAGTTGAATTTCCTGTTATAGAAATATCAACCTTTTCATGTTTAAGTATCTCAAGTCCTTCTAAAGGATCATTGGCACCGTAGCATTTTATCTTTGAATTTTCGGAATTGGAAAAAGCTTTTTCGGATAAGACTTCTAAACAATTATTTTTGTAATTTAGATTGGTATGAACATAGGTAAACCCGTTAACTCTTGATATTATATATGCTGCGTCTTTACCTAGACCGTTGAGTATTACTTTTAAAGGATTTTTCCTAACTTTGTTTGCAAATTTTACTATTCCTATGGCACCTTCCGCAGCGGCAAAGGATTCATGGCCGGCAATGAAAGCAAAGCATTGAGTAGTTTCTGTAAGCAATTTAGCTGCGAGGTTTCCGTGGCCGATTCCGACTTTTCTTACATCTGCTACCGACCCCGGAATGCAAAAAGATTGAAGCCCTTCCCCGATGACTTGAGAAATTTCAACAGCTGATTTTGCAGATGATACAATAGCTCCGGCACATCCTAAAATATAAGCCCAAGCTGCATTATCAAATGCAATAGGTTGAATGCTTTTTACTATTTTTTCAGGAAAAATTTTTGCTTTTTCGCAGATAGCTTTTGCGGTGTTAAGATCTTCTATTTGGTATTTTTTTAGAAATTTTTCTATTTGGTGCATTCTATTTTCTTGACCTTCAAAATGATTTTTAGTATTCATGAAATACGATCCTTTCATTTGATGTTTGATTGTGCTTTATTTACTGTTTATTCTTTTCGAGGATCTATATATCTTAATGCTTCAGAGTAGCGTCCGTACACTCCTATGCTTTGTTCAAAAGCTTCTTGAGCACTTACTCCGTTTTTTATTTTATCAATCATAATTCCTGGATTTACGAATTTATATCCGATAATTTCATCATTTTCGTTAAGACCAAGTGAGATTATGTATCCTTCTGCTGTTTGCATATACCGTACACCTTTAAGGCCGGTACTAAATACTGTTCCTACTTGAGAGCATTTTCCTTTCCCTAAATCTTCAAGTGAAGAGCCAACAGGAAGACCGTTTTCAGAAAATGCAGTTTGGGATCTTCCGTATGCGAGTTGAAGAAATATTTCTTTCATAGCGTCATTTATGGCGTCGCAGACTAAATCAGTATTGAAAGCTTCCATTAAAGTTTTGCCTGGAAGAATTTCTCCCGCCATAGCTGCCGAATGAGTCATTCCTGAGCAGCCAATGGTTTCCACAAGAGCTTCTTCTATAACTCCATTTTTTACGTTTAAAGTCAGTTTACATCCCCCTTGTTGAGGAGCACATTTTCCTATTCCATGAGAGAGTCCGGATATATCCTTTACTTCATAAGCTTTTATCCATTTTCCTTCTTCCGGAATGGGAGATGGTCCATGATGAGGGCATGATTTAATGCAAGACATATTTTTTACATTCTGAGTATAATCCATATCTATTCCTCCTAGCTATTTATTTTCTATGGTATCTTTTATGATTTGGTATATTCTTTCTGTTGAATTTGTAATAGCAATTTTTTCAAGATTTCTTGAATATTCTGCTTTTATATTCTTAGGACTAGTAAGAATTCTTTCAACTTCATTTATTAATTTTTCATATGTTAGATTCTTTTCCTCTATCATGCTTGCGGCGTTAGAGTTTACCAATGCCAAAGCGTTATAATATTGATGATTTTCAGCAACGTTAGGGGAAGGTATTAATATGGAAGGCTTTTTAGAGGCTTGAAGCTCGCTTATTGTAGTTGCACCCGCTCGGCATATTACTACATCTGCAGCAGCTAAACATTCGGCCATATTGTCTATGTATTCTTTTATTATATATTGTGGATTTTTTATATCTATGTTATTTTCTTTTAGAGTATTCAAAAATACATGCCCTTTTTTTCCATAAGCATGGATGAAGTTGTAACTTGAATTATTCCCTTGCTTTATAATCATTTCAGCAATCACGTTATTTATGGTTTTTGCTCCGAGACTTCCCCCGAATGAAAGTATAACAGGGTTATTGTTTAAGTTAAGCTTTTTACGTGATTCTTTGGAATCAAGAGTGGCTATTTTTTTCCTTACAGGAGTACCTGTAATTGAAATTTTTATATTAGAAGGAAGATGTTTTTTTGCTTCTTCATTTACGACCAGTACTCTGGTCGCTTTTTTAGCAAGAAGTTTAGTAGTTACTCCTGGATAAGAATTAGAGTCATGAATTAAAAATGGGATTTTTAACGCTGAAGCTTCTCTTAAAAATGGACCGCTTACGTACCCGCCTGTACCCACGCAAATATCCGGTTTAAATTCTTTAAGTATTTTTCTGGATTCAAATGTAGAAATTATTATATTCTTAATAGTTACTATATTTTTCTTTATAGAATTTAGGTCTAATTTTCTTGAAAATCCGGATATGGTTATACCCCTGAATTCAAATCCGGCTTTAGGTACTAAGCTTTCTTCCATTCCGCCTTTTGCTCCAACATACAAAATACTGCTGCTTGGATCGTTTTCTTTTACGTATTGAGCCAGTGCCAAAGCGGGATTTATATGTCCTGCAGTGCCACCACCAACAAAAATTATTTTCATTTTTTCCTCCATTAACAAAAATTAAGTTTTTTCCAGTCTAGAAGATCTAGAAATTGAAAGTATAACTCCCATTTGAGCAAG
Organism: uncultured Eubacteriales bacterium; assembly: GCA_934702115.1. Lineage (GTDB taxonomy): Bacteria > Bacillota > Clostridia > Oscillospirales > Acutalibacteraceae > UMGS1491. The sequence goes on from CAKUYF010000032.1 coordinate 6,454, forward strand.
AAGCATCATAAGTGAGGTACCTCCGTAGCTGAAAAATGGTAAGCTTATTCCGGTGTTAGGTATTGTATTTGTAACAACGGATATATTAAGTATAACTTGTAATCCTACTTGAGCTGTAAGACCTATCCCTAATAACATACCGAATTTATCTTTAGCTCTTATAGATATTAACATACCTCTCCAGACGAGTAACGCAAAAAGCAGTAATATTATCACTGCACCTACAAATCCCAGTTCCTCACAGACTACTGAAAATATAAAGTCGTTTTGAGGTTCGGGAATATAAAGATATTTTTGGCGTGAATGGCCAAGTCCAAGACCTAGTATCCCACCGGATCCTATAGCATAAAGTCCTTGACGTGTTTGCCATGTATCAACGCCTGATGAAGCTCCGAATGGATCAAGCCATCCTGATATACGATTATTGGCATAGGTGAGCTTATCTGTAAATACGACCAGGTAAATAAGTGCAGAAGCTATTGCACCTAAGACCATACCAAACCATCTGAGCTTTATTCCTCCAATGAAAAGCATCCCTGCGGCTAGTAAAACTACTATTACCGAGCAGGAAATATGAGGCTCTAGTGCTAGCAGTACTATGGTAGGAGCCAGTATCAGGAGGTATGGCAATATTCCATATTTAAAGGTGTGCATCCTGTGGAGATTAAAGCTTATAAAATGAGCAAATGACACTACTATTGCAAATTTTGTTATTTCTGAAGATTGAAAACTAAAGGAACCTAATTGAATCCACCTGTGTACGCCGTTAATTGGAGGCATTACCAAAACAACCATCAAAAGCAAAAATGACAGCCCCAAAATCGGGACAGCAAATTTATGAAATACATGATAGTCAATATAAGATACGATAAACATACCTATTACACCTAGTATGGCAAATATTAACTGATTTTTTATAAAGTAAAAACTATCGTGATTATGAAGATAAAAAGCATTGGGATAACTTGCCGAAAACATCATTATAAGGCCTATTACTAGTATAGTTATAACAAGAAATAAAAAAGGTACATCCATACCTGAACGTATGGAAAATGATTTTAATTTATCAAGTAACGAGATTTTACCCTTTGGTTTTATAGTTAATGCTTGATCGCTATTTTCATTTATGACTTTATTCACCCTTTTTGCTCTCATATTTATTTTTAAACTCCTTATTTTCAATTATTAAATACTACATGTTACCATAAGTACAGAAATTATTCCTAAAAATATTGTAGCTAAACTAAAAACTGTACATATTTTATTTTCACTCCATCCTATCATTTCAAAATGGTGATGAATAGGGCTCATTTTAAATAATCTTTTACCGTGAGTAAGTTTAAAATACAAGACTTGAAGTATAACGGAAAACATCTCAGAAATGTATACAAACGAAAGAATTATAAGTGGTACATGTAAACCTGAGCTTAGTCCTAAAGCACATACTATACCTCCTAAAAACAGCGAACCTGTATCTCCCATAAATACTTTGGCAGGATGAAGATTCCAGATTAAAAATCCTAAACATCCTCCCGCTAGAGCCGCAGCTTCAAGACTAAGTCCGAACATACCCAAAAGATTAGTTATTACCATATAAAATACAGCTATGAAAAATGCTACAGATGCGCTAAGTCCATCTACGCCATCTGTAAGATTTGCTGCGTTTACTATTCCTACAACGATTATTGCAAAAATAATCCAGTAGATGAATCCAAGCTCTAAAGTTCCATAAAAGGGAATATTTACTTTTGTAAGACTTTCTCCCCCGTTGACTTTATTAGCTGTGTTAATTGCTAGAAAATAACATGTTACCACTCCAAATTGTAAGATTAATTTTTGTTTAGGAGTAAGCCCTTGATTTTGCTTTTTACTTACTTTAACATAGTCATCCATAAATCCTATGATTCCGTACCCTACGGCCATGGCGAGACCTGCAAAAATTTTAGTTATCATTAATGGTGTTTCGTATACTTGTATACCGTTTAGCTCAGCTATTTTATAGTATAGAGGTACGCAAATTACTGTAGAAATTATAATTCCTATTATAAACATTATACCACCCATCGTAGGAGTACCTTGTTTGTTTTTGTGCCAAGACGGTCCTTCATCCAGTATAGTTTGACCGTACTTTAACTTATGTAAAAAAGGAATGATAATTTTACCTAGTAATGCTGTGATGATAAAAGATAGAGTAGTACATAATGCAGCTGAAATTCCG
>CAKUYF010000033.1 GCA_934702115.1 uncultured Eubacteriales bacterium
CTTTGGAGATACGTCCAGTCTTTTTCTGTTGATTTTTTGCCTATAAAACGTAATCAGCACTGAGTATATAATAGTTACCAATACAATCAACATTCCCGGAACTACCAAAGTAGGAGCATACTGGTACATTTGAAAAAGATAACCTAACGAAAAAGAAGCAGTTAATCCGGTTGACACCACAGCACTTACAATCATTTGGCACAAAGTGGCTATATAACCCATACGGCTTGCAAGCTCACCTGCAGTATAATTTTTAAAAAAGCCTGTAGGTAGACTAAAAAGCCTTATCATTATTGCACTGTTCACCGAAAGCGTTAATCTGCTTTGGAATCTACTCATCACTATACTCTTTGTAATCCCAACTAAGGTTTTACCGACAGTTATACCTAGAATAAAAAATGCTACCGGAAAAATTAAAGAATCTGAACCTGACGGGATTAATATATTATATATTATATTTGTTGTAAGCGGAGTAAGCATTCCCAATAATTGGAGTATTATTGTAGTAGCTAAAATAAAAATGACGTCCGCCTTGGAAATGTTTGAAAGCATAAATTTAATTAAATCTTTTATTTTAAGGGAAGTTAGAGGAAAAGATTTATAAAAACAAAATGCGTCTACTTTTAAATTTTTTGCATTATCTTTATTTATTTTGATTTTTTCCCCTTCTGAAGTTGTATAGGTATACCCAGACCATTTATCAGGAAGTATAGCTACAATATCTCCGTCATTAGTACCCCCCAGAAAACAACCTGTAGCATTCTTCCACCATTCTCCTTTAAGTTCTACTCTTCTTCTCATTGTATTGGAAGGTCTTAACATATATTCAAGTTGGGAATCTAAGCTTGTTATACTCTCAGGTATTTCCGGAATTTCTTTACCTAAATATCTAAGAATTTCAGCCGCTGCACCTGTTGCTTGTTTAGACGCTTTCAAAGTATTTATACCTATTATTGAAAGTAAATCAGAGAACGCCCCTTGAAATATTCTTCCATCACTTTTACGTCTTTGTTCAATTTGACTTTCTAAAAAATCCTTATTCATTTAATTTTCCACCTTCTAACTATTCAGTTATAACAAGTTCACGATATTTTCCGTCATTAGCCATAAGCTCTTCATGTTTTCCGCGTTCTACCACTTTACCCTTATCTAAAACTATTATTTCATCACAGTCTCTGATGGTTGAAAGTCTGTGAGCTATTACTATACATGTGCAACCTATACGGCGAATGTTTTCCATAACGGTCATTTCGGTCTTAGCATCAAGAGCTGAAGTCGCTTCATCAAGTATTATAACACTAGGTTCTTGAGCCAAAGCACGTGCTATTTCAATTCTTTGACATTGCCCTCCGGAGAAATCTTTTCCCCCTTCTTTTAATACATGATTGTATCCGTCGGGTCTGCTGACTATTGCTTCATGTATATCTGAGTCTTTAGCCGCCATCATCACGGTAAAGTCTTCTATAGAGTCGTCCCACATTTTAATATTATTTTTTATGGTATCATGAAACATAACTTTTTCTTGGTCTACAATCGCTACTGAACTATGAAATTGATAAGGATCTATTTCGTCTTTGGTTTTACCGTCAAAAGTGATTTCTCCACTCCACGGTTTATAAAGACCTGTTATAAGTTTTGCTACTGTTGATTTTCCACTTCCGCTTCCTCCTATTATTGCTACCCACGATCCCGGCTTAAGAGACATGCTAAAATTTTCAAGAAGCGGAGCACTTAAACGTCCATAACCAAAAGTAATATCTTTAAGTTCGACTGTACCCTTTAATTTCCTTTCAGATGCTTTAGAAGCTACCGCTGCAGTCTCAGTTACATCCGGCGGATAATCAAGTACGTCTTCCACACGTTCCATTTCGCATCTCATACTTACAAAATTGCTATATATATCTATTATATCACTTATAGGTGCTAAGAATCTTTCCAGAAAAGACTGAAAAGCCATTAGCATACCAATGGTAAATTGACCGTGCATAATTAAATAAACACCTGAAAAAAGGAGTATTAAATCTGCAAGGGAATCTACAAATGAAGGAATAGCTCCAATGTATTGTGTAAATTTGGAAATAGCTACGTTATCATTATTTTGTTTAGAAAAAAATCCCGCCCATCTTTCAAAATATCCACTTTCTGCTCCTGTGGATTTTATTGTTTCAATCATTTCAAATCCTGTGTAGGTAACACTTACCATTTTACCTTGATTCGATGCCGCGGCACGTTGAAAATTAAGCATTTTATTAGAAGTATACCTAGCAATTAACATGTTAAGAACTGTAGCACCTATTCCTACTAATGTTAACACCCAACTCCACCTAATCATAAAGAATAGATAAAGAAACATAGACACTATTTTTATAAGCATCGGAGCCATTTTTTTTATTAAAGTCAGAGCAATACTTGCAGTAGACTCTTGCCGTGATACAATATCTCCAACGTAACGTTGAGAAAAGAAATCAAGGGGAAGCCTCAAAACATGCCACATGAATTTTGCACTTGATGTAATGGAAAATTTTCCTTCAATTTTAAGCCAATATACGGACTGTATAATTCCCACTAATACTTGAACCACTAAAACTACTACCATAATTGATAAGAAAGGATAAAACCATTCAGGATTCGAACCCGATAATAAATTATCTAAGAATATACGTCCAAAAATTGGGGACAAAAGTCCTATTAATGCTAAAGCTGAACTTACAAGCGTCGCTAAAATAAATGGTTTTAATGCACCTTTTAAGCACCTTTTAGCAAAGGTAAGGACACTTTTTTGTTTACCTTCGGGTTTAAAATCTTCTGTAGGTACAAATGTTAAAGCGATACCTGTAAAAGATTGATCAAATTCTTCCAATGTAACCGTTACTCTCCCTCTGGCAGGATCGTTTATATAAATTTTTCCTTTTGGAAAATCCACACCGCAAAGTACTACAAAATGATTGAAATTCCAATGAATAATTGCCGGAAGTGGTAAAGATTCCAAATTGGAAGGCTCTAATTTATATCCCGCAGCCTTAAATCCATAAGACCTTCCTGCATTTAGAATATTTTTAGCAATACTTCCATCTCTTGATACTCCACAGTCAGAACGTACCTGAGTAAGAGGAATCCACTTTTTGTAGTACGCTGCTATCATACATAAACAAGCTGCCCCGCACTCCAAAGCTTCCATCTGCATTACAACAGGTACCTTACATGTTTTACTCACTTAACTCACCTCAATGATCATTTATTAAATATTAGCTCATATGGTCTCGTTCCCCCTACAATTGCCGAAACAGAACATAAAGTTCCTTCCATTACCTCTATATCTTTTCCGGAATCACTTGACCATGAACCCATAGAAAGCTCTACTTCCACAACATTTCCTCCACTAGCTGCCTGACTGAGCACCGGATAAACCACTTGAGGCTCTGCAAAATTGCTAGCTAAGTATTCTGTTGTAACTATCTTAGAACCTATTGAAATTATTTTTCCGTTTATATATCCAAATTGCTCACGGTCAGCATAGTCGGGTGAAATCTGTACTTCCATACCTTCCGAAAGCCGTTTACTAGTCCCGATAGGAACATAACAGTATACTCTTTCATTACCATCTAAATTAGTAGCTACTACTCCTTGAATTGCAACAGATTTAGGAATGACCCCCGCAAATATCCATACCATTCCTGCAATCAAAATACTAAACACTCCAATGAGCATAATTATAAGACTTGGATTGGTTACCTTTATATACTCATTAAGCTGATCAGGTGAAGACACTCTTTCCAATGTACTTTTTCTAAATAAACTTCCTTCAGTCTCAGACATTTTTTCGACCTTCTTTCAAATTATTTTTTTGTAAAAATAAAGACAAAAAGCAGAACAGCAAAGCTTTATTTTATATATAAATAATAAATTTATTTATAATTTAAGTCAAGAACTTTTTTGCTTTTAAATAAAAATTTTATATTTCAAAACACAAAAAACAGATATTTTAATAAAAATATCCATTTTTTAATTTCAAGTTTATTTTTTAGAATTCTTTATAACCTTAAGCCTTGAAAACTCTTCTCGTTCCTTTTCTTCTAAAGCTTCAGTAATGGAACTTATTATACTTTCAAATCTAGGTATCATAATATTTTTCAGTGCATTGGCACGTTTCTGAGTCTTTTTTATTGCATTTGCTAAAAGATATGCACTGCTCTCCACTTCCGCCAGCTTAACTGTAAGACGTCTTACCTCACGAAAACAAGCATAGGCTTTATCGAGATCCGAATTAGAGTTGAAAAGTCCAAAAGGTATGTCAATGTTTTCCCTATCGGTAAACTGAATTATGGGAATTTCTACTCCCATTACGCTTCTAAAAGATAATTCGAGTCTTGATTCTGTAGGTACGGCTAATGACAGCTCTTCACATACTCCTAAAGCAATATTAGCTTTATGAAGCATATCAAAAGCTTTAGCATATATTTTATCAATATTTTCTTGTATTTCCTCTGCTCTTTCAATAAGAGATGTCATTTCACGAATTAAAATATTTCTCTTTCTATCCAAAAGCTCAAATCCAAGCTTAGAAAGATTGTAAGATTTTTTCGCTGCCATTAAATTTCCTTTGGTTGGAGCCATTTGATTAAACACTGCTATACCTCCTTTCCGTTTGGTTTTTTCAAAATTTCAATTATCTGTCATCATCCAATTCTTCTGCATCTTCATCTTGATCACTGTTATCTTCTGAAATTCCCAGTAAATCTATTTTATTTTTGCGATTTAAAAGTTCTTTATCTTCAATATAAAATTTATCAAGTGTTTTACTGCTTACTCTATCAAGTTCCTGACGTGGAAGTATTGAAAGAAGCTTCCATCCAAGATCAAGGCTAAATTCGATGGATCGATTCTCATTAAAGCTTTGGTTAATAAATCTTTTTTCAAAAGCTTTACCAAATTCTATATATAATTTATCTATAGCAGAAAGATCTTCTTCCCCGATAACCGAAGCTAACGCTCTGGCATCTTGCACTTTAGCATACGCTGCAAAAAGCTGATTTGCAAGTTCCGGATGGTCTTCACGAGTGAATCCTTCTCCTATACCATCTTTCATCAGACGTGACAACGAAGGTAAAATTGAAACCGGTGGGTAATAACCCTTTCTATCCATTTGTCTTTCAAGTACTATTTGACCTTCAGTAATATACCCCGTAAGATCCGGGATCGGATGAGTTATATCGTCATTTGGCATTGTCAGAATAGGAAGCTGAGTAATAGATCCGGATTTTCCTTTAACAATTCCTGCTCTCTCATAAAGAGAAGCAAGGTCGGAATAGAGGTATCCCGGGTAGCCTTTTCTTCCGGGAATTTCTCCTTTTGAAGAGCTGAATTCTCTTAAAGCTTCGGCGTAGGAAGTCATATCGCTCATTATAACAAGCACATGCATACCTAAATCAAATGCCAAATATTCCGCTGTAGTTAACGCACATCTTGGTGCTAAAATCCTTTCTATAACCGGGTCATTTGAAAGATTAAGATACATGACAACTCTTTCAATTACACCTGTTCTATCAAATTCACGTCTAAAATATTCCGCTACATCATTCTTTACACCCATAGCAGCAAAGACGATTGCTAAGTTACCTTTTTGTCCTTCTGCAATTTTAGCTTGCCTAGCAATTTGAACTGCCAGTTCGTTATGCTTCATCCCGGATCCGGAAAAAATAGGCAATTTTTGACCTCTAATTAAAGTTGATAAAACATCAATAGAGGATATTCCGGTATTAATGTAGTTTTGAGGATATACACGCGATATGGGATTTATAGGAGTTCCATTTATATTTCTTCTTTTCTGGGGAAAAATTTTTCCTAATTTATCTATTGGTTCACCTGAACCATTAAAAACCCTGCCTAGTATTTCGGGAGAAAGAGAAATTTCCATTGGTCGACCCTTAAGCTTTACACTGGTATTTGAAAGCGAAAGAGCCCCCGTTCCTTGGAATACCTGGATGACTACCTTATCTCCTTCAATTTGAACTATTCTTCCTTTTCTAAAAGTACCGTTTTCAAGTTTTATATCTACTACTTCTTCATATGAAGCATTTTCTACTCCTTCAAGTACTATTAGTGATCCACTTATTTCTTTAAGTCCAACATAATTTATAACCATTTTATCCCACCTCCTTGGTTTTATAATTTATTTTGTATTATTCCGTCTACCACTTTATCAATTTCTTTTTTATATTCGTCAATCATATCTAGCCTATCATTCGGTACATCATATTTAATTCGGGTGAGTTTATCAAATATTCCACTTTGAAGTACAGTAGATATAGGAATAGAAGCAGAAATTAACTGTCTAACACGTTTATTTAAATAAAGTATCATTCTCATCATCTTTTTTTGTTTTTCAAGCGGAACAAAAGTATCATCCTTATGAAAAGCGTTTTGCTGTAAGAATCCTACACGTATAAGCTTTGCAATTTCAATTACTAATTTTTGATCGTCTGGAAGTACGTCCGCTCCAACCAATTTTACTATCTCCATAAGTTTGTCTTCTTCACTAAGTAACGCAGAAATCTTTTTTCTATATTTTATAAAAGACTCTCCGAAATTCGTCGAATACCATTTATCTAAATCCGTGAAATATTCACTATAACTATTTATCCAGTTAATCGCAGGATAATGTCTGGCGTACGCTAAGGCTTTGTCAAGAGCCCAAAAACATCTTACAAATCTTTTAGTGTTTTGAGTTACAGGTTCAGAAAAGTCTGACCCTTGAGGAGAAACTGCTCCTATTATAGTTACAGAACCTTCGGGACCTCCTAAAACATTAACTCTCCCTGCTCTTTCATAGAATTCCGAAAGTCGTGACGGTAAATAAGGAGGAAATCCTTCTTCTGCCGGCATTTCTTCAAGTCTTCCTGAAATTTCTCTTAATGCTTCAGCCCACCGCGAAGTAGAATCAGCCATTATTGCGACGTCATAACCCATATCTCTGTAATACTCTGCTAAAGTTATGCCCGTATATATTGAAGCTTCTCTTGCCGCAACAGGCATATTTGAAGTATTAGCTATAAGGACTGTTCTTTCAGTCATAGGTTTGTTCGATTTAGGATCAATAAGATGAGAAAATTCATCAACTACTTGACTCATCTCGTTACCACGTTCACCACAGCCTACATATACAATTATATCTGCATCACACCACTTCGCCAGTTGATGCTGCGTCATTGTTTTACCGGTTCCAAAACCACCCGGTACAGCTGCAACTCCCCCTTTAGCAATGGGAAAAAGAGTATCTATAATCCGTTGACCTGTGATTAAAGGAATATTAGCCGGCAAACGATTTTTAATTGGTCTCGGAATACGAATCGGCCAATATTGGCATAAGGTTAAATTATTAATTTCACCATTATCGGACTTTAATTTTACTACTGTATCATTAATTTTATATTCTCCATTTTTAACTACTTCTATCACTTCACCCGAAATCCCCGGAGGTACCATACATTTATGAGTAATAATTGACGTTTCCGTACATGTAGCATATACTGTCCCTTCTGAGAGTATATCTCCGGGCTTTACAAGAATTTTTGTATCCCAAAGCTTTTCAGTGTTAAGCGGACTTACATTACAGCCCCGTGATATAAATACTCCACTTTGCTTTTCAATTTCTTTTAAAGGTCTTTCTATACCGTCAAATATGTTATTAAGCAGTCCGGGCCCTAAGCATACTTTCATAGGTCCCCCTGTACCTTCTACTACCTCTCCGGGCTTTAATCCCGTTGTTTCTTCATAGACCTGTATAGTAGTAACTTCATCCGTTACTCCGATCACTTCTCCTACCAAACGGTCGGCACCTACATAAACCATTTCCATCATTGAGAATGACCTAGTGCTTTTGACAGTTACTACCGGTCCATTTATACCATATATTAAATTACTTATATCCATAATACTCAAAGAAGCGCTAAGCGGTTTTTCGCCGTACCTAACGCTTATCCTCCAATCCTAAGATGTTCGGTAAAACTACTATACCAGTAGAATTCCAAAATTCTCTGCTGCCCAGTCTTCTTGTTCTTTGAGTTTAGCATCCAAAGTTTCGTCAGCTATAATTTTTTTTGATAAGCTGTATCCCCTAATTCCACCAATTAAAATATCTTTAGCGGCATAAACCTTGCAAGGCTTATCAAATCCTTCTTTTATTATCTTCTCATACTTTAAATCTGATTCTTTTACGTAAAGTTCGGTATCATTTCCTGTAAGTACTTTTGAAATTTCAAAAGAATATTGCTTTAAAAACTGCTTGTAATCTTCGGAAAGAGTAAATTCTACCAGCCTTTTATGGCATTCTTTAAACATATCTTTCATTATTTCTTTCCGTCTACGGGAAATTTTTTTCCTCTCTTCAAGCTCCTTACGCGAAACCTCTATAGCTACTTTATTTTTAATATTTATAAGCTCTTTATTTATCATCGCTTCAGCATCTT
>CAKUYF010000034.1 GCA_934702115.1 uncultured Eubacteriales bacterium
AATTCAGTGGGTAGATGTAAAATCTGCCATGGATGCTGCTGTAAATCTTTATGAAAATTTGTTTACGGTAGAAGATCCTGACTCGCAATCTGATTTTGTTAAATATATAAATTTAAATTCACTTAAGGAACTAAAAAACTGTAAATTAGAAGAAAGCTTGAGAGAAGCTAAAGCAGGAGATTCTTATCAGTTTATGAGGATAGGATATTTTTGTCCTGATGTAAAAATGCTTAAAGATAATAAATTAATATTTAATAAAAGTGTTGGCCTTAAGGACGGATTTAAAAAAAATAAATAAAATAGCATTGACTTTTAACACTTTGTTGTGGTAATATCCTAAAGTATTCTAGTAGTTGAATTTTAATAATAATGGGGGTAATCCGATGATAATCAAGTTGACAAAATCTAAAAAAGTAGCAATAATTATGTCGATTATGCTTAGTGTAACCTCTGCAAATGGATTTCAAATTATAAATGCTTTAAATGTTAATAATGATTTAACCAATAAAATTATAAAAAATGAAGCGAAAGATATTAATACTTATCCGTTTAAAATTAACGATCAAGGAGTACTTATAGAATATCACGGTAATGATAAAAAGGTAGTAATACCTGAAGGAGTTAAAAAAATTTCTTTTGGAGCGTTTATAAACAATGATAAAATTGAAAAAGTTGTTTTTCCTGAAGGTTTAGAACTAATAGATGAATGTGCTTTTTATGGTTGCAGTTCTCTTAAAGATATAGTATTACCGGAAAGTTTAGAAAGTATTGGGAGACTGGCCTTTGGAAATTGTATAAACTGTAAAAAAGTATATTTGGGAGAAAAATTCAAATCAATAGGTGAATTTGCATTTTGGAAATGCGATTCTTTAAAGTATATAGATGTTAATAAAGATAATAAAGATTATAGCAGTTATAAAGGACTTCTATATACATCGGATTATCATACATTAAAACTCTGTCCGTCGGGAATGGCTAAAAATATACGTTTAATTGATAGTACAAAAGTAATAGGTGAATATGCATTTTTTGATTGCAAGAATGTAGAGTCAGTATATATGACTGGTTTTTCACCTGTCACGATAAGTGATTCAGCATTTTACGGCTGTGAAAATCTTAAAGATGTAAAGATTGATTCAGGAATTAAAGAAATAGGATCTTGTGCATTTGCTGAATGTAAGTCTTTAACTGAATTTACTGTAGGAGATAAAGTGAAAAGTATAGGAAGCTCTGCTTTTCTTAAATGCACTTCCCTTAATAAAGTAAAGTTCCTTCCTAAAAATATTGAAATTGGGCATAATTTATTTGCTTTATGCACTCAAAGAATATTAGTATCTGCAGAAAAAGGCTCAAGTGGATATGACTATGTAAAAAAGCATCCTAAGCAATTGCGTTTAGTGTAATTTATATTTATAAGATAATATTTTATAAGTAACATTAAAAAGCTCTCTATTGCTATTAAACAGTAGAGAGTTTTATTGGTATTAAGAACTATTGACAGTAAATTAATAAAATGTTACGATATAGATAGTTAAGGTTAAGAAATTATATTAAAATATAAAAGGAGAAACTATTATGCTAGGTAGATTAACAGATGAAGATTTGAGTAGAAGAGTTTGCTTATATGGAGATAAAAGAAGAAGGATAGACTTATCTGGAAATTCCCCTATAATTTATTATGGAGGATGGTTTATGAATAGGCGTACCTATGAAAAAATATATGATGATATTACGGCATTGCCTTCAGGTTATTTTAATATCATGGAGCTAAGAGATTTTATTGATTTACTGGGACAATCCGGTCTGAGCTTAAATGACGTTATTAATATGGAGGAAGAATTTACAAGGTATACTGACTCAGCAGCTCCTAATTTAATGGGATTATAATCATTTTTAAAATATTTAAAGATTCTCACCTATTTTTTTGTGAAGTGAGAGTCTAATTTTTTGCATTTGAAAATTAAGCATTTGAAGACTAAAAAATTTTTATAAAATATTTTAATAATGAAAAATTATTTGTTGTTATCTTTTAGTTCGGAATCTTCATAAATGAATGTTTTTATATCCGATTTAGCTTTTGCAATATCATTTATTACTAAAACCATTTTTTGATCGTAGGTAGCATCTCTAACGTTATTATCTGTTGGTATACGGAACTCTTCTAGAGGATAACTGAGATATACCATACAATTTGCAACTAATCTGCTAATTTCAGAGGTCTTAAAGTTAGTAGTTATAAAAGGTGCAAGAGTAGTAACCATTTCAGTAATTTTTGCTACATTTGATTTTTTAAGAGTTTCTAAAACTGCTTTTATTACTTCTCTTTGACGTGATGTACGATCGTAATCTGAGCCCTTACTGTTTCTATTTCTTGAATGGTGTAAAGCTTGTAAGCCTGTTAAATGTTTAACTCCGGAGCCTTTTAAAATATTTTTATCACCTGAATATTTATTAATGTAAGCGGATTCTTTACTGGTAAGTTCAATATCTATTCCACCTAAAGAATCAATTATTTTTGAGAACCCTTCAAAATCAACACATGCATAGCGGTCTATGAGTACACCAAAATTTTTATGGATTGTTTCGATAGTAAGCTTTGGACCTCCAAACGCATAGGAAGCATTTAAACGATCTCTTCCAAATCCGGGAATATTAACCCAAGTATCTCTCATTAGGGAGGTAATTTTTATTTTTTTACTTCTTATATTCAAAGAGAGTATAAGTAAAGAATCACTGCGTCCATGATCGCCTGTAGACATTGAGTCGCTTCCGATTAAGAGTACATTAAGTACCATATTATCATTTAAAAGGCCGTCTTTTTCTGCAACTTCCTCCGCCGTTGTGCAACCATTTTCATAATAAGTATCATCGTAGTGAACAGAGTGAAGAGTATTATATCCGTGAATCATACCTACTCCTATTGTTCCTACTATTAAAAAAAATATTAAAGACAGTATTCTTCCTATGGGAAGTAATTTTTTTCTTTTTGCTTTTTTTCTTTCTGAAGAGTATATATCGACATATACTCTTTTATCTTTATTTGGTTCATATGATTCTGAGAATGAATACGAATCGCTGTTATCTGTTTTATTTTTCATTTAATCCTCCAAGAGTCCGTTTTTTACTAAGAGGTCATTGTAAACCGTCCTATTACTTCAGTAGCATTTAAGTGTAAATGTTTACTTTGCATTAAATATAATTTTATTAAAATCTTTGATTATATAGAAAGTATAAGAAGAACTTTATTAAAAATTCATACAAAAAATTGGAACTTTTAATTTTATCTATCTAGAAATATATAAAGCGATTGCAGTACGATTTGGAAGTTTTAAAATAGTTCCCGGTGTAAGCTTTTCACTTACGTCTATTCCGTTAAAAGTTGCTACAGCAGTTATATACTTGCTATCTTTGTAATAGTTTGTACTAATTGAGGAAACGGTATCGCCGTACTGAACTATATAGTCTTCATATTCCATATCAAGTCCTTCGCTTAGAGTTATATCAGTACCTGCAGTTTCGCCCGTTTGATTGTCTATATTTTCGGGTGAGACGTTTTTGTCTGATTCATCACTTACATTACCATTATAAGTTACATCTCCAATAGATACAAGTACCGGAGCACTTCCTGATTGTTGTCCTTCGGTGAGCTTAGAGTAAGCTAAATAGAAAATTCCGGCTACTACCAGGGCTGATAAAGAAATTTTTGATAATTTAGCTATAAGGTTTTTTCTCAAACTAATTTGATATTTAAAATATGAAATCCAAGAGCTTGTTTTTGAAATCTTTTCAGCTTTTTTTAGTTCCACTATCATTTCGGGTATAGACTCATAAACTCCTCTTTCACATTTATCTAATACTATGTGAAGCGGTTTATTAAATCCTGCCTGAGCTTCGGGTTCAAGAAGAGTAAAAATTATTTCACGAATATTTTTTAAAATTAATTCTTTACCTGTTGAGTTGTTATAGATTTCCAAATTTTGTAGATTACCGTGAAAATGAACTTCTTTTTCTTTTGTGATTTTAATATTTTGAGGTTCGGTTAAGCATCCTACTATAGGGATAGGGAGACTATAAATTTTATCAATTCTAATTAATATATCTTCAAGAATAGTGCAACGTTCTTCAAAAGATTGAGCACTAAATCCTTTACGATATTTTTGTTTTATATTTTCGCATCCGAGATATTTAAACACTGCATAATACATATTCTCTTCAACAAAAAAGTTTACAAATTCTTTTGGTTTATTTGGAGAAGAAAATATATCAAAGAGCATTTTAAAAGTTTTCAGATTATCTTTTTTATAAGGGAATTGGTTTAATAGATATAGGTTGTCAAGTGTATTTTTTTCTTGATAGGCTACAAGTATATTCATTTCTTTGTTAGAAAAAAGAGAGGCTATTACGACATAATCCGAAGTTTTGCCTGTATTAAACATAGATTATTCCACACCTTTTTATAAAAATAATTAAATAAAACATTTTTGTTACACTTGACTCAATAATTCTATGATAATATACTATATCATACAAGTCAATAACAAAATAGAGAATATATTTTTTAGAAAATGTTTGTAAAATTTGCGTATTTTACTTAAAATATATATCATAAGGGAGTAAAATGTCAAATCATAAAAAAAATTATGTGAGGGGATTCTATGAAAAAGGACTCAAAAAAAGATTTAAAGATGAAAAAGAAAGAAAAGTTTGCAAAATTTACAAGTATTATTTTCAGTCCAAGGGTTATGTATACATTAGGGGCAATAAGTATTATAGTCCTGGCATTCATAGTGCAATATTTTGTTAATAGACCTGCTCTGGGTACTTTTTTAAGTTCTGATATGGATCTATCTAATAATGTGTATATCCTGGGAGTAGACGAAGAAAAAGACGCTTATAAAATTACTAAAGTGCTTCCAAATGGGGCTACAAAATTTCAAATAGATCTTGAAAAATCCAGTAAAGATAGTAGCTATATATATAGGAACTTGGAAGTTGATTCAAAGGGCAACTTTTATTTCGTAAAGCAGCAAAAAGATTTAAAAGCTGTAGTCTCGGATAAGTCTATGTATCCAACATTGAGTGAGACGGTACTGATGTATGACAGTAACGGAAATTATATAAAGCAGCTTGCTTCCATAGATTTTTCCAAAGATGCAAATCCTCCTACTGATCCTTACATTAAAAAAATTCAAATTGTAGATCAGAATATAACTCTTATTGCGTGTGAGGACAATCGTTATGACATCATTACTGCTAATCCGCTTGTAGATGAAAGTCCGAAAAAGATAAAGTCTTTTGAGATTTCGCCTAATGTAGCCGTAACGAGTCAAAAATACCAGTGGATAAGTGATGTAAGCGTTTTATCTACAGGAAGAATTTTCTACTCTACATTAAACGGAGAATTATATGCAACCAACAATCAAGGAGAGTTTGAAAATTATTCAAGTGTAATTCCAAGTTCTCCTTTTATGGTAACCGGTATGAGTGTTGACTCATCAGATGATCTTTATTTTACTGATTCAGTAAACGGTAAATTTTATAAATTTAATACTAAGAGTAGTGCCTTACAAAATCTTTATAGTTTAGACAGTTCTTTAGGAAACAATCTTTCTGCTAAGATGAAAGATGTTAGAAGCATTAAATCATTAGGAGTAGGAGATTTTTACGCTGCCTCAAAAGCATTTGATAAACCTTTTCACGTACGGTTTGGCTCTCAAAATCATTTAGTAGGGGATCTAAGAGGTTCATTATTTCCGTGGGGATATGTTATTATGCTAAGCGTAATTCTGGTTGCGATAGGTTTATTTTACGCAATCAAATACCTGGCTCAAGTAGACGTAAAGCGAATTCCTCTTGCGTTAAAGATTCTTGGTATCTTTCTTCCTGTGTTTGTAGTAGCTATGGGGGTATTAGCATGGGTAAATACCTCTGACGGAGTAAATGAATATATGAGTGTACTTCGCAGCGAACAAGAGAGAAGTGCAAAGACTGCGGCTGAAGCAATTAGCGGTAGTGATTTTGCGAAGTTAAACCATGTAAGCGGGTATATGAGTGCCGATTATGTAAAACTTAAGAATGCTCTTCAAAAGGGTTATAGTGATGTTTCTTTGAAAGTAGGAGACAGAAGTGATTATATAGTGACTTACGTAGAAAGTGCGGGTAAGCTTTATAATACGCTGAGTACTCGTTATGATGTGAATTCAGCCTCTTATGACACTTTAAAGTATACTGATCCTGATATGGTTGCTACAGGGTATACCCTTGTTGATTGCGTATTGGAACAAGATGAGGTAAAAAAGATTTATGATGCTTGGAATCAACTTTCAAGTAAAACAAATTCTAAAGATGTTGTAAATGCAACATTTAGAGATGTATATGGAGATTTATCAGCGTCATTTGTAGCGGTTAAAGACACAAATGGAAGAGTAGTAGGACTAGTGGGAAATTTCTTAGATGAGGGAATACACACTCAACGTGAATTTTGGGAGATTTTAAAGCATACTTCAGCTTTAATACTTGTTATAACCGTATTAGTGGGAATGTTTATAATTTTTATAATAAAGTGGGCATTAAGACCTTTAGAAAAAATTGAAAATGCTATAGATACGATGAGTAAAGGAGAATGGCATACACGTGTTCGTATAGGCTCAAAAGACGAATTTGCGGATATAGCACAAGCATTTAATTTGATGTCTGAAAAAATCGGGAGATATACGGAAAATCTTATAAAGCTTAATGAAGAATATATAAGGTACGTACCGAAGGAAATATTTAAACTTATAGGAAAAGAAAAGATTACGCAAGTCGAGCTTTATGATCATAGAATTTTAAATCTAAATGCAATTTACGTAAGCTTTAATATTTCATGTAAAGATTGCTTTGATTTCAAAGATGAAAATGAAGTATTTGAAGCCGTTAATGTAAGCTACGAAAAACTTTTCAGCATTGTTAAAGACAATAACGGTATAGTGCAGTCATTTGACGGTTTAAGAGCTCTAATTCTTTTCCCGGAGAGTGCACAGGATGCCTTTAATGCTTCATTACAGTTTAAAGAAGTAGAAATGGACGAGAACATAAGAAACAGGATGAATATAACTTTAAGTTCTGGAGATGTACTTGTAGGAGTTTCTGGAGATGAGAGCCGTCGAGGTGTAATTGTTGTTTCAGACGAAATCATGCAGATGTTTAATATAGATTCTCGTTTAAGCTTACTTGGTATTAATCACGTTGCTACAAGAAGCATTATTGAAAATATTGAAGAAAGTAATATTCTTTTATATCGTTACATTGGTAAAGCCGGAAAAGCCACAGATGATGATTTTACTGATATATATCAAATAATAGAGGAAGGAAATCAGTACAAGAAAAACTTATATATTTCTACAAAAGATAATTTTGACAAAGCTGTAAATTTATATTTAGAAGGAAAGTTTGTAGAATCACGTAAATTATTTGCGGATGTTTTAAGAGTAAATGAAAATGATAATGTAAGTATCAAGTATTTGATGCTATGTGAAAAAGAGATAGCTAAGCTTAAGCAGATTCCGGAATCTAAAGAAGAGTTCACAGGATATCTTATTTAAGAATTTTTTATAAATTCAGGCTTTATTATTCAAGTCAAATATTTAATAAATAAAGATAGGACGGAGAACATTTATGTCATTATTTACAGACATACTTTCAAGAATTACAACTACACTCCAATCTCAGGTAACTTCTTTAACTTCATTTTTAATTCAAATTCAGAATATGGGCACAAGGATAGCACAGTTTGCTCAACAAAAAGTTCAAAGATTTTTTAATACGCTGCTCAAAGAACCTACAAGTAAAAAGGATTATTGGAAAATTTTTGGAATATATCTTTCAAAACGATTTGTAAGTATATCGCTTGTAGTTTTTGGGGTTGTGGGATATGTTTTTGTATTTTATGCAATTCCGTGGGCAGAGGGTAAAGTATGGACTGCTGATCTGAATTTAGACACTTCTAAATATACGAAATTTAGTGGCAAAGCAAGAGTTTATGACCAAGCGGGGATTTTAGTATT
Organism: uncultured Eubacteriales bacterium; assembly: GCA_934702115.1. Taxonomy (GTDB): domain Bacteria; phylum Bacillota; class Clostridia; order Oscillospirales; family Acutalibacteraceae; genus UMGS1491. Next base: position 8,046 of record CAKUYF010000034.1, read on the forward strand.
TGAAGGTAATCTTGATAATGGGTCTCCGGATGGGGAAGGGGTACAGTATGATTCAAAAGGAAAGCTGGTTTATAAAGGTAGTTTTAAAGGAGGAAAATACAGTGGAGAAGGAGAACTTTATAACGATGAAGGAATTGTGATATACAGTGGAACTTTTGAAAACAATTTATATCAGGGAGAAGGAAAGTTATTTAATGATATTGGCAAAATAATATACGTAGGAAGCTTTAGTATTGGTCAGCGTTCAGGCAAAGGGGTAGAG
>CAKUYF010000035.1 GCA_934702115.1 uncultured Eubacteriales bacterium
CCTTTATCCTATAATGGAAAGGTTTTTTAATTTTCAAAATAGTACAAGCTTTAAAATTTGTAAGAAAGGAGAGTAATTATGGGAGTTAAAATTTTGTTACGTGATAATAATTTAACTGCTTTAATTGAAGGCGATATAGATCATCATACAGCTAAAGATATACGTGAAACAATAGATGACTGCGTAGAAAAACACCTGCCCAAGCAACTCAAACTGGATTTTTCAGGAGTTCAATTTATGGACAGTTCAGGTATAGGATTAATAATGGGGCGTTTTAAATTAATAAGTTCATTAAAAGGAATGCTTCAAGTTATAAATATTCCAAGAAACCTTGAAAGAATGATAAGACTTTCCGGGCTTGCTAAATTAGGAATATTTGAAGAGGAGGACAAGAGAAAACCATGCCGGAGATAATAAATGAAATGAATTTAAATTTTCTTAGTAGGTCTTGTAATGAATCATTTGCAAGAACTGCAATTTCAGCGTTTGTTGCACAGTTAGACCCTACAATAGATGAGCTTGCAGATATAAAAACTGCTGTTTCGGAGGCGGTAACTAACTGTATCGTTCATGGATATAAAACCGCTATAGGTAAAATTTACATAACTTCAAAGATTTATAGTAATGGAAAGATAACAATTCAGATTAAGGATAGAGGTTGTGGCATTGAAAATGTCGAAAAAGCTATGGAGCCTCTTTTTACTACAGGAGGAAGCGAAAGATCTGGGCTAGGATTTGCGGTGATGCAAAGCTTTATGGATAAAATCAAGGTTACTTCTAAGGTAGGAAAAGGAACAAAAGTAACACTTCAAAAATTCATTATACGCAGAGCAGTAAAAAATGAGCTTTGATTCCAGGGAAACACAGGAAACCATAAGCATTGAAGAGCATTTAGGACTTGTTCACGCGTGTTGCCAAAGATTTAAAAATAGGGGAATAGAATATGATGATATTTTTCAATCAGGATGCGTTGGACTTACTAAAGCAGCAAAGAATTTTGATTGGAATAAAAAAGTAAAATTTTCTACTTATGCTGTTCCTGTTATTTTAGGGGAAATAAAATGTTTATTTAGGGAAAACAGTTCTTTAAAAATAAGTAGAAAATTAAAAGATTTAGCAATAAAGATAAAGTATCAGAGGGAAAAATTCATAAGCCTTTATTCTCGTGAACCTACCATAAATGAAATATGTAAAGATATGGATGTATGTCAAGATCAAGTTTTAGAAGCCATGGAAATTTCTAAAATGCCTGTTACTATTAGTGTTTCTGAAAATGACGAAAATTACATAGAAAATGATATCCCTATTCCTCCGGAGGACGAAAAAATTTTTCTTAAACTGTCCATTTCTGAGGTATTGAGCAAATTTAAAGAAAGAGATAAACAAATTATCTATTTAAGATTTTTTAAGGGGATTACTCAATCTAAAATAGCTAAACTTCTCGGAATGACTCAAGTTCAAGTTTCACGAAGAGAAAAATTTATTTTGAAATCTTTAAGGGAAGAGCTTAAATAAACCCCACTTTATAAATTTTGAGCTATACTCATTAATTTACGTAGTCGGTGATTTACTCCCGATTTAGTTATAGAGTTTTTACAAAGCTTGGAAAGTTCATTTAAAGAAACATAAGGATTGTTGAGCCGTAGTTCAGCAATCTCTTTTAAATTTTTAGGAAGACTATTAAATTTACCGTACCGCTTTATTTTTTTAATTGATTTTATATGTTCAGCAGCAGTGAGAGCTGTTTTGGAAATATTAGCGGTTTCAAAGTTAGTAGTTCGATTAATATGATTTCTTACTTCCTTTACCATTTTTACTTGCATAAACTCCATAGCACATATTTTAGCACCTGTTAAAGCCAAAAAATTTGATATTTTTTCAAATCCTTTAATGTACACCAGGTATCTTTTTTTTCTAGTGATAATTCCGGGTGTTATATTAAGGCTTTTAAATGAATTAAATATGGATACTATAAGCTTGGCTAATTGTTCGGATGAAACATTAAATTCTAAATGATAATCTACCTCAGGATTTGCTACATTACCACAAGAAAGAAAAATTCCGGATAAAAATTCTATTTTAGAATTACTATTAATAACTTTCTTATAAAAGCTTTCAATATTTTTACAATGCAAAATAAAGTCATTAAATAGGTAAATTTTAATTTTATAATTTTTTTTATTGAAAGAAATTCCGGGTTTTATGGTATATTTAATTTTTTCAGGTAAATGTTCAGATAGAGTATCAATGAGATAACATAGTTTTTTGGTTACTGTTTCACTTTCGTAAAACAGCACAATAGATTCTTTATAAAATTTTCCACCAAAAATTAGCATAGCGTATAGTTGATTACGTATTTTTTCTAAATCTTTAAATTCTAAAGCCGATAGTTCATTTTTTACCTTGCAAGTAAATGACATAACAATATTGCCTTTCGTATTTATATTGAAATATCCCCTAAAGTTTTGACTTCACATTCAAGCATTATACCGGTTTCATTAAAAACCTTTTCTTTTATTAGTTTTATAAGGTCAGATACATTTTCTGCGGTGGCATTTCCTGTATTAACTATAAATCCGCTATGTTTAGGGCTTACCATTGCTCCTCCTATTGCTGTGCCTTTAAGATTACAATTTTCTATTAATGCTCCGGCATAATAACCTCCTCCGGGACGTTTAAATATACTTCCGGCACTAGGATATTCAATAGGCTGTTTACTTTTTCTTTTAAGTAAAATTTGACGCATATTTGATTTTATATCTTCATAAGTACCTTTAGTAAGGCTCATGGTTATAGAAGTTATAATTAAGGGATTATCTGAATATAAGCTTTTTCTGTAAGAAAGCTTCATATCATTTGGAAGTAACGTGCATAATTTACCTTCTGCATTAATATGAGTTGCACGATATATTACGTTGGAAATATCTTTACCATAAGCACCTGCGTTCATAAAAAGTGCTCCACCGCAAGTGCCTGGAATCCCCCAAGCAAACTCTAGACCTGAAAGCTCATTTTTCATTGCGAATACGCATGCTTTACCTAAAGAAGCTCCTGCACCGCAAATTATTAAATTATCATTTTCTTTTTTTATGCGTTTTAAGTCTTTATCTAGGCAAATAATTACTCCTTGATAGCCTTTATCTGAAACCAGCAGATTAGAACCATTTCCAAAGATAAAAAACGGTATTTTATTTTCATATATATGATTTAGCGTTTCAATAAGGCTTTTTTCACTGTTTACATATACTATTAAATCAGCCGGGCCTCCTATTTTAAAAGAAGTATGGTTTTTAAGAGGCTCATTTAATAAAAATTTACACCCTAATTTTTTTGATAAATTTATTAAAGATTGATATTTATTTGGTGATGAAATAATAACCTTATGCCTCCTTTATGATTTATTTTAATAAATAGATTTATGAATGTAGCTTTTACTGATAATTTATATGAAAAAAATTAGAATTTAAAAACACAATTTTTGGATAAATATAGTTTAGTTATCTTAGCGAAAGCTTATAAACTGTTAAATACTTAAATACAAAAAATTACTATTTTAATCTGTAGAATAAATTTATCCTACATAAGTGGATACTAGATATTATTCGTATTATTGTTATATATTAAGTTTTTTAGAGCATTTTCGTTTTAATAAGTAAGTATTATTTATATATCCCAAATACATTTTTCAAGTTTTTGATCTTCTGATTTTGGACATTCCATACCTAAGTTTATAAACAGTTCTCTTGCAGCGCTATATCCCAATTTTCGTTGACGGTTATTCATAGCGGCAACTTCAATAATCACTGCCAAATTTCTTCCTGGTCTGACCGGTATATCTATATAGGGGACCTTAACACCTAAAATTTGGGTATACATACATTCTGCTCCCATACGATCATATTGTTTTTCATCTTTCCAAGGACCCAAATTTACTACCATATCTATTGTTTCGGTGATTTTTACTGCTCCTATACCGAATATTCTTCTTGCATTTATTATGCCGATTCCTCGAACTTCAATAAAATGACGTATGTTTTCAGGAGCGGTACCGATTAATGTGTTTTTAGGTATCTTTCTTATTTCTACTAAATCGTCAGCAACAAGTTTATGGCCGCGTTTTAAAAGTTCTATAGCGGTTTCGCTTTTTCCTACTCCACTTTCTCCTACTAAAAGTATTCCTTCTCCGTGGACGTTCATTAATCCCCCTGGGCGTGTTATGCGTGGAGCCAGATGAAGATTTAAAAATGGAGTTAAATCATTAGTTGTTTGAGCGGCGGTTTCTTTAGAGGTCAATATTGGTATATTGTATTTTTGAGCTACTTCTAAAATTTCTTTTCGTGGGGTTATGTTATAAGTTATTATTAACACCGGAGGATTAAGTGAAAGAATTGCTTCCACAGATTTATAAATTTCTTCTGAGGATAGGGTAGACAAAAAATGATTTTCACTTTCACCCATAATAATTACACGTCCATTGTCAAAATTTTCAAGGGATCCGATAAGTTCTAATCCCATTCGATTTATATGAGGTGATTTTATTTTAATTTCTTGAGGATCTTTAGGCATCAGTGCTATTTCAAATGGTAATTCTTTTATGATATCTAAAAGAGTAACATAAAATTCTGAATTCATTTAATATATCCTCTCTTTACATTTTATTTTAGACAATCCATAGAGAAAACAAAATTTTAAGTAGCTTGAAGTAACATTTAAAACAAATAACGTACATAAAATCAATATGTTAAACTATATTTGCCGAAGAAAATTATATCATAAAAGCTTAGATTTAAATATAGGAAATATGAATGTTAATTTTCTGTTTTTTTATAGTAGTTACATAAGCTGTTTAATACGCAAGCTTTACAAAGAGGCTTTCTAGCTTTGCATATTGTCCGTCCGTGTATAACAGTTCTGTGGCAGAAGTCCAGTGATTCCTTTTCCGGAACTATTTTTTTCATTATTTTTTCTATTTTAATCGGATTTTTAGAATCGTGAAAACCAAGACGATTGGTTACTCTGATGAAGTGAGTATCTACTATTATACCGGGCTTGCGGTAAATTTCGCCGAGAATAAGATTCGCGCTTTTTCTTCCTATTCCCGGAAGTGATTCTAAGTCTTTTTGATTATTAGGTATTTTCCCGTTAAAACATGAATTTATTTTTTTACACATATCAACTATATTTTTAGATTTGACTTTATAAAGTCCACAAGATTTTACATATTTTTCTACTTCTAAAGGATCAGCTTTTGCAAAATCTTCTGCATTTTTAAAAGCAGAAAATAGAGTGGGTGAAACCAAATTTACTCTTGCATCTGTACAATGAGCAGAAAGACGAGTGCAGATTAAAAGTTCCAACGGAGAATTATAGTTAAGTGAGCAAGCGGTCTGTGGGTACTCATTCTTAAGTAATTTTATAACTAATTCAATTTTACTATTCATAATTTAGACAGCCTTCTATATATGTAAAATAAGTTAATTTTTATGATAACATTTATTGATTTGCATATCAAGATTTTATTGAATTGGTCATGCACAAATTGGAAGCTAAAATCATAAGATTAAGGGTAACCTTTTGAAGATAGGTGGGATGACTATAGTGTGGTTTACTGGAATTATTGAAGCTGTCCTGAATTTACCATTTTTTATATTGCATCTGGCGTCAAAAAATTCTTTTCCTAAGCCTCTTTCCAAAAAAGAAGAAGAGGATTGTATATATCTTCTTAAGCAAGGAAAAGAAGAAGCTAAAGCTAGGCTTGTTAAACATAATTTAAGGTTAGTGGCACATATCTCAAAAAAATACAATTTTAAAAATATAGACTCTGATGACCTAATTTCTATAGGAACTATTGGTCTTATAAAAGCCGTCAATACATTTAAGCCTGAAAAAGGGGTTAAACTTTCCAGTTATGCTTCCCGATGTATTGAAAAATCTATATTCACATAATGGCTACAGATAAAAGAGTATGGCATCCTATTTTAGAGTTAATAACAGTTTAGTTGTAATTAAAAAAGGTTAGCATACTTGTGCTGTCTACTTATTGCCTTACAGACGTAATTAAAGACGCTAAAACTATATTAGAAAAGTTTCGGTTAAGGAATATAGCAGCTGTAGATTACAGGGCTATAATTAAATAGATGACTTTATAAAAACATCAAATTTCAATAAAATTAATGTAACTGAATATAATTTGTTTTTTATTCAGATAAAGTATACAGCTTAAAAAATTACTTAAAAATTATTATTAAAAAATAAAAATTTCATATGGGAATAATCATTGCTTAAAAAACAAAAAAGTTAGAACACTTAAAATTACATGATTAAAAATTTTTAAAGATAAATTTTTAAATTAATCATAAAGCTTCTTTAGAGTTATGTATTTCTTCTAGTAATTTTAGCTTTTGCTCTTTTGAACATTTTAAATTTTTAATAATAGCTTGAACAGTTTTACCATAAATCTCTGCAACCTTAATATTTAAAATTTCTTTTTTTTCTTTATCTTTTGGCGAGTATACAATTACATTCATAAATAACTCATCTTCAATCAATATACTATAATAAGTTATATAAAAATTGCGCATGTACTATACCATAATATTTAAAATATTTCACCCTACTGCTATATTAATACATAAATTTTAAATGATGAGTAACTTAAGTAGTCTAATATATTTTTCATTAGGAAAACTTGATTTTGAATTTTTTAGTATTATGTTTTAGAAATGTAATATCCAGGTAAGTTATTCTCTGTTTTTATATATTAGTAACGTCTATCTAACGTATGGTGATAATATTCTATTGGTAAAATGTTTAATAAATTAAAGGTCTGAGATAAAAACAGTCTTGTTTTGATATGCCGTTTTAGAGTTAATACAATACTTTACAATTTCACTATTATATGATACTCTGACTTCAATTATTAAAATTCAATTACTAAAAGTACGGGGGAAGATTTAAAATTGTGAAAAAATTTATATCTAGCACCTTAGCGGCTATTACTTTATTTACATGTGCTTTACCAGGAGTCAAAGCTGAAACTATGCAAGAACACATATCATTTATAATGGATTCTATTACAAAAAATGAATATAATCATAAGATTGATTCTCTGTTAAGCACGGGTCAATTTTTAAACAACAATCTTTATATGATGTGTTTCGCCAATCGTAGTAAGGGGTGCTTAGAAGAGCTTAATGAACTATTTGAGGCAGAGCTAAAAGGAACTTACGACGAAACCTATAAAGAGATGATAAGAAGAACAAAAAATAAAAGAGAGAAGTTAGCTTTAAAAGAATTTGATGCTTTCTTAGGAAATGTACCTAACATAATTAATGAAGAAGCAGAATTATTCTCACAAACACAGCGTGATATGATAGAAATAGTTTCAAAGATTCCTTTTAACGCTCGTAAAAGTATGTTTAGAATAGTAACTTTTTTGGCTTTCGCTGATTTACTGAAGGAATATCAGATGTTATCTCGTAAATACCATGTGGCTTCTAAGAAATTTAATATAGGTATACGCAACTGTTTATACCGCAACAATTTTTTTATAAGACCGTGGATGGGTGAAGCATCATATGGTCGCCTCCACGTATTTAATTATTATAGGATGTTGTTATATTTAATTTCACCTGAGTTTGCAAGAGTTAAAGGGATTGAGCCTTTGAATATGGAAAGTATAAAGAAGCTTCCTGAGATAGGTGAATACTCAAAAACTGTGACTCCTCCACGCTATTTACCAGAGATTAAGGGTAAATGTACATTGTCAGCGTTTAAAAATCTTATAATTCAAGAGTATACAAACGAATGTAGTGATGAAGAACTTATTATGGATGAACACTTATTAATGCAAGTTTCAGATCAGCTAAGAAAATTGGAGGGTGTATCTCAAACTTCCGATAAACGTTTGATGCCTTATATAAACTTAGCATAAATATTTAAAATGATAAGATCAATTAAGGTCTTATCATTTGATTTTTGATTAGCAGAATAAATTTGTTATTTTATATAAATATATATCCTAGAATTTTAATAAAGTTCTTGCAACTTTATGTATACTCAAATAAAACAATAATAGTTACTAAGTAAACATTATCTCAGAACGGATATTTATAACTTAAAAGGGTAAAGTCGGTATTTTAATTGGAAAACCTAAAAAAAGACCTCATCACTTTAAAATAAGGATGAAGTCTTCATTTCACACTTAACTTGGTGGGCCATCTAGGACTCGAACCTAGGACCGACCGGTTATGAGCCGGTTGCTCTAACCAACTGAGCTAATGGCC
>CAKUYF010000036.1 GCA_934702115.1 uncultured Eubacteriales bacterium
TCATAAGGGAGGAGATGTGTATATTGACTACAATCGCGGCGGAGTTCCTCTTATTGAGATAGTAACGGAACCGGATATTAATTCTTCCGAAGAAGCAAAAGAATATGTAGAGAAGCTTCAAAGTATACTTAGATATGTGGGAGTTTCAGACTGTAAGATGCAGGAAGGATCTATGAGATGCGACGTTAATGTATCGGTGAAGCCTATAGGAAGTTCCAAGTTGGGTGTGCGTACCGAAATTAAAAATATGAATTCGGTTACATTTATGACGAAAGCCATAGATTATGAATTTGAAAGACAATCAGATATACTGGAAAATAAAGGCGAAGTAATTCAGCAAACTCTCAGATACTGCGAAAATTCAAATTCTACTGAAAGTATGAGAGAAAAAGAAGATGCTCAGGATTACAGATATTTTAAAGATCCCGATTTAGTGAGTATTATCTTAAGTGAAGAAGATGTTAACGAACTCAAAAAATCGTTACCCGAATTGCCCGATAGCCGAATTAAGAGATATGTGGAGGACTTGGGAGTTCCTGCATCGGATGCCGAATTAATAGTTAAATATAAAAATGTGGCAGATTTTTTTGAGGAAGCTTCTCAAGGATTAAAATCCCCTAAAATTGTAAGCAATTTTATTATAAGTCAAATCTTTAGAGTTATTGAAACAGAAAGTGAACGCGAACAATTTAATATTTCAATATCTCCTAATCAGTTAAATGAGCTTGTCAAATTGATAGAAAGTAACAAAATAAATATGAATCTGGCTAAAAAAACTTTTTCGAAGATGTTGGAAACGGGTAAAAGTGCATCTGAGTTTATTTCTGAAAATGATATGAAAGAAATGTCTGAGGATGAATTAGAAGGAATTTGTAAAGAAGCCATAAAATTAAATAGCAAAGCTGTAACTGATTATTTAAACGGAAAGGAGAAAGCTCTTAAAGCTATTTTAGGGAATGTAATGAGGCAGACTAAGGGAAGAGGTAACGCTCAGATGATAGAGGAAAAATTAGTTAATTTACTCAAAAATAATTGACTTTTAAATAAGTTAAATATATTATTTAATAGGTGAGTAAATTTTTTTAGAAATGTTTAATTCATCAAGATTTGAATTTTTATGAAAAGGAGAGAATATTATGAACGTGCCAAAAAGTAAAGAAGGTAATTTACGCGAGTTGAAGGAAAATGAAATTGATTCCGTAGTCGGTGGATTAAATGATAAGGAAATGAAAGAATTTTATCCTGATTCAACTAAAGAAAATGATCCATTTTATCGTTTGCATAAATGGGAAGAGAGTGCAGGTACATGTAAAAAATGCGGAAAACGCTACACTTACTGCAATCAGGGAATAGAAACTGGCATGGGAAATATATTTTCTCGCAGAGATTATTGTGCAGAATGCAGATCGGCACTTAATAAAAATCCAAGCCTTATTTTAAAGGAAAAAATGTAAAAAATCCTAGTTATTTGTTGAAAATATTAGTCTAAGTATTGCATTTTGTTTTAATATGGTGTATAATCTGATAGCACGTTAAAAGTGCCAGTGTTAGATTATTTATTCAATTATTATATATCACCTATTTTGTACAGGAGGAAATTTATGATATATGCAGGAGATTTTAGAAACGGTTCTACATTTGAAATAGACGGAAACGTGGTATCAGTAGTGGAATTTCAGCACGTTAAGCCAGGAAAAGGAGCAGCATTTGTAAGAGCAAAGATAAAGAATGTAATTACGGGAGCTGTTACAGAGCGTACATTTAACCCTAACGATAAATATCAAGAAGCTTTTATTGAAAGAAAAGAAATGCAATACCTGTATAATGACGGTGATTTGTATTATTTTATGGATAATGATACGTTTGAACAAATTCCTATTAATTCTTCAGTATTAGGAAATAATTTCAAATTTGTAAAAGAAAATATGACATGTAAAGTTTTATCATATAAATCCAACGTATTTGGAGTTGAGCCACCTCTTTTTGTGGAACTGTTAGTAACTGAAACAGAAGCAGGATTTAAAGGTGATACAGCTACAAATGCTACTAAACCCGCTACATTGGAAACGGGTGCACAAATAAGAGTACCGCTTTTCATTGAAGAAGGAGAAAAAATTAGAATTGATACTAGAACAGGCGAATATATAGAACGTGCGTAAGCCAAAATAAATATAAATAAATTTTATTAGGAGGAAATTTAATGACAATTAAAGAACAAGCAGCTTATTTAAAAGGTATGCTTTCAGGATTAGAATTAGAAGACAGAAAGGAAACAAAGTTACTCAAGGAAATAGTGGATTTACTTCATAATATGTCCTTATCTATAGAAGGTCTTGAAAATGACGTAGATGACGTATGTGAACAGCTCGAAATAATGGATGAAGATCTTGCTTCAGTTGAAGATTCGATTTGCCATGACAAGAAATGTGGTTGTGGTTGCGATGAAGAAGATTGTGATTGCGATGATTTTTATGAGGTAACTTGTCCAAAATGCGGAAAGAAAATTTGTTTAGATGAAGATGCTCTTTCTGAAGAAGAAATGAACTGCCCGAATTGCGGGGAATTTCTTGAATTTGATTTAGATGAAATAGAAGACGGTTGTTCTTGCGGATGTGATTGTGATGATGATTGCGAATGCGACGAAAATAACTGTGAATGTGGATGCAATCATGGTAGCGATAAATAATGATTTGAATCATTAGTTTGAGTTTTTTAGGGTCTACAATCCATATTTTAACTTAAAGTTTGTGCGCAACTAATCTTAAGTCAGTTGCGCACATTTTATGAATAGCAATAATGATTCCGGAAAGGAATTTTTATAAATGAAAAATTTTAAGAAATTAAAAATAATTATAAAATGTGTAAGTTGTTTTATTTTGGCGATGATATTCTCTGCTTGTACTAACAATACTAAAAGTTCAAGCAATAAATTAAAGGTAGGAATGGAATGTTCTTATGCACCTTTTAATTGGATTCAACCTACTTCAAAAGGAGAAGCAATTAAAATTTCAGGTGGTTGGTTTGCTAACGGATATGACGTATATATTTCAAAAAAAATATCTGAAATTTTAGGAATGGATTTAGAAATTGTAAAGCTAGATTGGGATGGGCTTCTCCCGGCACTGACCTCCGGAAAAATTGATGCAATAGTTGCAGGAATGTCAGTTACTGAAGAAAGAAAAAAAGCCATAGATTTTACTAATGATTACTATACTTCAAATATAGTAATAGTTGTTAAAAAAGGAAGTAAGTATGAATCTGCTGAATGTTTGGATGATTTCAAGCATGCTAAAATTACAGGGCAAATAGGTACTATACATTATGACCTTATAGACCAAATTGAAGAAGTAGATAAGCAGACTCCTATGGAGGATTTTCCATCAATGGTTTCCTCTTTAAGTGCCGGAAAAATAGATGGATATGTGAGTGAAAGATCATCTGCTCTTATGGCTACATATAGTAATCCTCTTCTTACATACATAGATTTCAAGCCGGAAAATGGATTCAAGTTTTCTAAAGATGAGGTATCTATAGCTATAGGAGTACGCAAAAATAGCGAATTGAAAGATAAAATTAATAAAGCTTTGGAAAGTATAAGCGAAGAAACTAAATGCGAATTAATGAATAAAGCAGTAGAAAGATCATATGTAAGTTAAAACTCTATAATACTAAACGGAGGTGCTAACGTTATACGCTATGGAAAAAACATTTTTAGAGTGGATATTATACATATTACAAAATTATGGTTCGTGGTTTTTAAGAGGTACTGGCATAACTTTACTTATTTCTTTTCTAGGTACTGCTATCGGCTTTTCAATAGGACTGGCTTTAGCTTCAATTCGTAGTATGCCTCTACCACATAATAAGTTTAAAAAGCAATTAATAAAAGTAATTAATTTTATAATTACTTGTTACGTGGAAATTTTTAGAGGTACGCCTATGATGGTACAAGCTATAGTTATATATTTCGGTATGCAAGAATTTATGGGGATTGACTTTAGTCCTACGGTTGCTGGAATAATAATAGTATCCGTAAATACCGGAGCTTATATGGTTGAAGTGGTTAGGGGAGGAATAGACAGTATAGATGTGGGGCAAATGGAAGCAGCTAAATCTATAGGTATGAGCCATTGGCAGTCAATGATATATGTTATTCTGCCTCAGACGATTAGAAACATTTTGCCGGCTACATGTAATGAATTTATTATAAATATTAAAGATACATCGGTATTGAATGTAATATCTGTAACAGAATTATTCTTTGTAACTAAATCCATAAAAGGTGCGATTTATCGTACATATGAAACTTTTATAGTAGCAGCTGTTATCTATTTTATTCTTACAATTACAATAACTAGAATTATCAGGCGAATAGAAAAACATCTTGATGGAACTCAAAAATTTACTCCTGCTTCTTCTACTATGCCTATAGTTTTTGTGAAAAAGTGAGGTAATAGAAGGAAATGTCAAAAAACATTATAAGTATAAGATCGCTTAAAAAGTCCTTTGGAAGTAATGAAATTTTAAAAGGTGTAAATTATGAAATAAACGAAGGGGATGTAGCATGTATAATTGGTCCTTCAGGGTCAGGTAAATCGACGTTTTTAAGATGTATTAATTTACTTGAAAGGCCAAATTCAGGCGAAATAATCTATGAAGGAAAAAATGTTCTTTCGGAAGAGTATAACGTAAATCAATATAGAGCTAAAGTCGGGATGGTTTTTCAGCAATTTAATTTGTTTAACAATCTTAATGTTTTGGAAAATTGCATAGTAGGACCTGTAAAAGTATTAAAGAAAGATCCCACAGAGTCCAAAAAGCTTGCAATGAAATTTTTAAGTCAAGTTAGGATGTCTGGGTTTGCTGAGGCTAAGCCTAAACAGTTATCAGGAGGGCAAAAGCAAAGAGTGGCAATTGCCAGGGCCTTGACTATGAATCCTAAAGTACTATTATTTGACGAACCTACTTCTGCTCTTGACCCCGAAACAGTAGGAGAAGTACTTAAAGTTATGAAAAGCCTTGCATCTTTAGGATTAACAATGATAATAGTTACTCATGAAATGGCTTTTGCCAAAGACGTATCTAATAAAATTGCTTTTATGGATGGAGGAGTTATTTGTGAAGAAGGTTCTCCGAATGAAATATTAGTAAATCCTAAAAATGAAAGAACTAAGAATTTCCTGTTTAGATTTATTGTTGGAGAGTCTTAAAGTAGAGAACATCCATACATGGTATGGATGTTTATTTATATATGTTTTTGCATTTGAATTTTAAATACTATCAATCTAAAATCACTTTAGATATAAGAAGCTAAATTTAATAAATGAAAACTTTTATATAAAGACTTAAAGAAGTATATTCACTAAAATGTTTTTTTAAATAATTTTTAATCAAAATCTTGTTATGTTATTTCTCCAGAGAGATACAATATATTTCCTTCAAGCTTATCCTTTGATTTAAGTGTTACTTTAGTTTTAGGTGGAAATATTACTTCTCGTTCGGTTGGATATTGGCTTAAATTAGCAATATCTTTCCCCTTTCCATTTTTAACCCTAATTTTTAGTAATACTCCTCCGTTTCCAATGGTAAACCTTTTAGCCTCTTTCTCTTCTGCCGAAGTGCTTAAAATTCCTGGATCTTTATAGGTAGCATTTGGTGGCAATTTAAGTGAATCGGCTAAAAATTTAGGTAATTGGTTAATAACTGATTGAGTTAATACTTCTTTTTCAGATGGATCTAATTGATTTTCTTTTTTGCTTTCTATAAGTTCCACCGCATTTGAAAGACGTTCAGAACTATTTTTATAACCTTTTGTTTTTGAATTTTTAGTGTCTTCAGAATCTGCAAATGTTCCTTTATTGAATACATTAGAATAAACTTCTTTTAAGCATTTTCCCGGGTTAAGTCCAATTAATTTCATAAATTTACCAATACCTTTAAACCCTCGATATACGCTGTATTCCAGTGTTGATGTAGAATCATCCTTAGAGGGTTTAAAATATTTGTGAACTAGCGTTGATATTTCATTGGCTTTTTTATAGAACATCTTGGGATCCATTTTTAATTTTAGATCAATACAATCCTTTTTTGCAGTTGCAAATGTGCAATATCCTCTCAAGATGTTATTAACAACTCTATCGCCCTGATATGTGTAGTCTCTAATAATACTTTCTATATCTTCCTCTGTTCCATTTGAATTTTTAAGATCTAACTCAAGTTTTGCTAGAATTGTATCATCATAAAAAATTCTAGCGGGCTCCTTTAAGTTTCTTTTGCTTACTTCTGCATCTACTTTCTTTTTTAAATCACTTAAACATATTTCAGCTGACTTACGCGATATGAAATTATCGTCATGTTTAATGATAGTTTCCAGTAAATCATCATAACCATTATTAAGTCTAGCTTGAAAATCTGCCAAAGCGAAATTGGAAATTTTAGAAATACTTCCATTAATGTTTAGTTTAATTTCTTTAGATATGTCATCCAAATATTTTTCATAGTTAGTAAATCCCTTTCCGTTACAAGGATTCTTCGTAACTTTCCTAGTAAGAGAATTATTAGCTGAAACACCAGAATAAGCAGTCTCAACGATCGAAAATATTCTTTGATCTTGACGGTTAACTTTTTTCTCCATATTTTCCGAAAGGAGATTATAAAATTCTTCAAAATAAGAATCTATATTTGATGATCCTATGCCCAGATTTTTTTTAGTTAAATCACTAATTATTTTTTGCTTGTTATTTTTTATAAATTTTGTAACTTCATCACTTATAGTTTTTAAAGTCGTAAATGGAAGATTTTTTATTTTTTTAGTAAATGGAATGGATGGTTTGATTTTATAAGAGTTATCACTGAAAAAAGGATTTACTCGATATTCTGAGGGCAAGGATGCACTAGGTGTTTCAGTTTTGTCTGCATGCTTTAAAGGAAGTAGGTCTGATTTTTTTAATTTCCCTGAAAATTTAGGGGTATTTTTGACAGCTCCACTTTCTAAAATTAAGTACTTTACAAATTCATCAAAATTTTTTAACTGAGAAGATTCATTATTAAAGTATTTTAACCAATTCATAGTTATTCTCCTTTCAAAAATTAAATTTAAATAGTGCTGAGTTGGATTAGATTATACTATTTAAATGACAAAAAGTCAATAAAATTATAAATATTATATAAAATTAACTTGATTATAGCAAATGTAAAAATATAGTTACTCAATTTTTTGATATTATGAATTGCAAAAATAATATTATAATAATGGTACTATTAAAAAAATTAGGTAATGATTATATTATGTGTTTTTTAAAATAATTAACAGAAAGTATACTGATAACATCTTAGCTGAAAAGTTTTAAAAAATTAATAAATGTTTCTTATGGAGTAAAACTCAACTTCATAACTTATTAATAATTTTTATTAGATTAAAGACATTCCATTTAGTTTGAGTTGGTTAAAAAATATGTAAACAATTTTTAATATATTTGAAATTACTAATTCATATATATAGTTACTCTACAAATCATATTATTTATCTTTAATTTTAATTTTAAAATTGCTATTATATTATGTAGTGAGGTATTGCAATATTTACTATCAATATGAAATAATTATTTTTAAGGTTCTAAATTATTTAATAAATAGATATAAATATGTAGATCCTCAATCATATAAATTGATTTTTTTAGATTTATATGAGAAATTTTTAATTGATTATTTTAGAAAGGAGGAAGTTAGTATAAGTTTAGAATACTTATACCTGAAAATTTATGGTACATAAATATCTTAAAAATAACATTTTTCTACAGCCAAAGGACAAAACACTGATCCAGGATACAGAAAAAATAAAGAAATTATATTCAGTATTGCAACCGATTATTTTCATTGCAATGTATATGATGTATTTTACATCTTATTTGGGAAGAAAATCTCTTTGTGTAGGGTTCAATGGCTCAGCGGGAGCAAGAGCAATGTTAGGATTACCAAACAATATGTATGCCATTTTAGGAATGATATATTATGCGGCTTACATGTGTGGAAAATTTTTCGGTGGTATTTTAGCAGACCGATCAAACATAAGAGTTACTTTACCTTTATCCATCTTTATTTCTTCAATTTTTAGTGCTGGAATAGCAATTGCAGGATATTTGAATGAAGCGTCTCTTTTAGTATCTACAGAATCTATATCTGTATTTATGTATATCACTTGGGGTATAGCAGCTTTTATTCAATCTTTAACTTTTCCTATGTGTGCTAAAGCTTTAGTATATTGGTAT
>CAKUYF010000037.1 GCA_934702115.1 uncultured Eubacteriales bacterium
AATTTGTAGCAACTTCAAAATCAGTACCATTATTAAGTGCTTCAAAATGTTGCCTACCGCAAGCTATCTTTAATTTTTCGCGTTCTCTCAAATCTATAGTGTTTGTGGCACCTTTAGTTTCAATTACAAAATACATCTTTTTTGTTCCGTCACGTTCTATGTACACCGCCCAATCAGGATTATAAGTACCAATAGGTGTTTCAATTTTAAAATTATCTGGAATTTTGAAAAACATTTTTACATCAGGGTCATTGTCTAAAGCAACTGCAAAAGGTTTTTCAACTGTACTACTATCATAAATAATATGGTCGTAAACACTATTTTCTACTGGAACTGCATTTTTATCTAAGTTAGCAATAAGTTCCTCATCTTCAAAAACTTCTTGAACGTAATATTCTTCTCCAGCAAGTTTTACATAACGTATACCATCAATTTCAAGTTTGTAAACTGAATTTTTAATTGCCTGAATACAGTTTTCAGTAAACTCTTGAGGATTATTAATAAAGTCCTTTAACCTACCGCTTTTAGTCAATATATCTTTACACAGATGAACGGGTATTCCACATTCTTCCTCCAAAGTTAAAAGAACATCAGGTAAATTAAGTTTGCTATTATCTATTTCATCAACTCTTTCACTTTTTAGAGTGCCTTTAACACCAGGCTTTTGTATATCAATCGTACCAGTTGTAGATATTATTCGAGGTTTCGGGATTCGTACCATATTTTTAATTTCTCTAATACAATCTGATATCAATTCACTTGTATCAACTTGTACACGGTAAGTAGTCTTTTGTTTTATCTTATCCCATATTGCAATAAATTCCGGCGATAACATTTTTCTCTTATTTATGTGAACAACAACATCTTTTGAACCATCTCGAATAGGAGTTTTTTTGTCAGCTCGTTTTATTATGTTCATACAACGCTCTTTTGCACCTTTAAGCCTTTCAGGTAAATCTAATTGCCCTTTGAGTAAGGCATTTTTCATGGCGTCTTTTATTTTTCCAGTTTTAGTTATTAGACCTTTCTCTTGAAAATGTTCAATTATTTCTTTTGCATCTTCATAAGTTGTAGTTTTTTCTTCTTTTACAGTTTTTAAATAAACTACATTTTGGAGTTTATTTTCTTCTATTTTGTCCTCGTTTTTAACTGTTTCAATTATAGTTTCTTTTGGAATTTCTATCTCTTGAGGAAATTCGATCTCATTTGTTTCAATCGCAGATTTCATAGTATCAGTAGGAGTTCCGTCTTCTGTAATATATCCATTTGCTTTCATACTCTCTACGATAATTTCTGCTTGGTTTCTAGTTATATGTTCTTCAACTTCTTTTTCAATCGGATAAACCATTCCAACAAAATTGCTGATTTCAAGAGTACCAAATTTAAGTCCAGTTTCATATTCAATTTCCTTTTGAAGCTTGTCTGCAAATTCTGCAAAACTTTCATTGGCGATAACGTGTAAAATATTTATATTTTTATCTTCAATTCTATCACCGTCTTGATTTACGCATAAGCGAAGTCCTCGACCAATTTTTTGTCTACAAGTAAACGTAGATTTTTGTTCAATGAGAGTACAAACTTGAAATACATTAGGATTATCCCAGCCCTCTTTCAAAGCAGAGTGGCTGAAAATAAATCTTAAAGGACAATCAAATGAAAGTAAGCGTTCTTTATCTTTCATAATGGTGTTATATGTACTGTAATCAACAGCAGAATCACCTTTTGTATTTTTATAATTACCTTTTGTGTCTTGTGAAAAATATCCATCGTGAATAGGGGAAATGGTTGTATTTTCCGCTTGAATATCATCAACTTTATGATAGAATTTTCGTACTTTTTCAAATTTGGGGAGATTAATTAATTTCAAATATTCTTCCTCAAAAATATTTGCATATAAACCTTTATCACCCTCAGGAGTTCTATATTTTGTAACTTCGTCAATGAAGAAAAGCGACAATACTTTTATCCCTTTTTCTAAGTACATAAGCTCTTTAATGAGGTGAGTTTCTATTGTTTTCTTGATTTGATTTCGTTTTATGATATTTTCATCAACATCACCCATAGCTTTTCCCAGATACAATACTTTTGCATTGGTAAATTCAATAGATTCAGAACCTTTTGTACAATCTATACCGGCAATAGTATAGCCGCTATAAAGCTTGCGTTCTCCCGACACTACAAACAAATCCGCTCCTGATTTAACTGTTACTGTTTTTCTTGTAACTTTACCTTTTTTATCTTTGACATCCAGTTCGATTTTAGCTTTAAAACCATTATTGTGCGACACCGATACAAGTCTAATATACGGCTGATTGAAATTAAATCCAACCTGACTACTTGTTACGCATATTTGTTTAACAAGTCCTAATTGATAAGCATCAACTGGGGTTAAACGATATAATAAATTAACTTTTTCTCTATGAGTTGCTGAATATCTTAAAGTACATAATGAATTTAATGATGCTATTGCTTCTTTAGATTTAGGAGTATTATCCACACTTTGAGGCTCATCTATAATAACGATTGGCTTTACGTTTCGTATGTAATCTATTGCGACCTCACCATTAAGTGAATCTCTTTCTTTATTTATAATATTTTCCGATTTTTTAAATGCATCAATATTTATAATCATAATTTCTATGGTTGAGGAAGTCGCAAAACGTCTGACTTCGTGAATTTTCTTAGAATCATAAATAAAATATCTGTAAGGAATGTTATCATATTGAGTTGAAAAGTGTTCAGCGGTTGTCTGAAAAGATTTATACACACCCTCACGAATCGCAACAGATGGCACAACGACTATAAATTTTGTAAAACCATACTTTTTATTGAGTTCAAATATAGTTTTGGTATAAACATAAGTTTTACCAGTACCAGTTTCCATTTCGATACAAAATTTCTTTTCATCTATGCTATCAGTAACGGGGAGTAGATTTCTCTTTTGAATTTCGTGCATATTTTGAATCATTTTCTTATCTTCAATTAGAATATCATTTCCAAATTGGTGTTCTAAAAACTGAATTTGATTACCAACACTATCTTTTATTACTGAAAATGCCCCATTCTGTTCCTCTTGTCCTTTGAATAAATCTACAACCGCATTAACGGCATCAGTTTGGAATTTTTGATTTTTAAATTTTAATTTCATGCTTAACACCTCTTTCTTATATGAATTTCATACCGATTTTTTTACGTCTTAGGAGTAGTTTTGCGTTAGACATAGCACTCACATCTTCAAAACATTCTTGTCCGAAAACTATATATGCTGGAGCAAGTTCTGTCATTTTATCAACAGTTTCGGTTTCCAAATTCTTATCAAGGCACACCAACAAAAGACATTCTTTTTTAATTGAGTATGCAATTTTTCCGTCAAAATTCATTTTCGTGATAGGTTCTGTTAGTTGGATACCAAGTTTCAACATTACCTCATAGACCATATCTAAATCAGTTCTGTCAGGTTTACGGCGGTCAACGGACTCATCTAATCTCTTAATGAGTTCTTGTACAGCCTCCTCGCCCGTGCCTTTTAAGGGACTTGCGTCCCAAGCTTTTAAGTTAGAGCTATCAAGTTTGAATACTTTAAATCCTACATCTAATTGAGTTTTATTTTCCTCTAACCTTGTTTGATTACTTTCTCCAAGAAGTTTTTTACCAGCACGTCTGATGCGTTCTTTGCCGATTTCACAAATATTTTTATATCCGTTTTTAAATGCTTCAGTGTCTTCTCCGCAGAGTTCAGGAAGTTGCACCATTATGAATTTACGATTGCCACCGTCTTCTTTGTTTAATTCCATAACTGCGTGGGCAGTTGTTGCCGAACCGCTAAAGAAATCTAGGATTATATCATTTTCAACTAAATCAGCCATTAAAATAAATTTTTTTATGAGTTCAGTAGGTTTAGAATAATCAAATATTTTTGATGAAAATATTTTTTTTATAGTATCAGTCCCACTACCTGAACCTACTTCATCTATCCAAGTAGTATATTTTTTGGTAGCCTTTTCTCCTTCTAAAGGCTCGTAAATTTTTTCATATGCTACCCATTTGCCACCATTTTTTACAAACTCAATGTTTCCTTCGTTTAATTCATTTTCCATTCTAATTTTGCTCCAACGCCAGCATCCCTCTTCAATATCTGAAATCATTGGAAATAAATCTGTACCATCAGGAGCTTTAATTGGATAAAACAAATTAGGTCTGTCTTTTCTTTTGCTGTTTGAACCCCATTTTCTAGCTAATTGAGTTTTATAATGTCTTTTTTTTAGTTCATCATATTTATTGTATATATCATCAGTTTTAATTTCTTCTCCCGATTTAAATTCTGTTAAGTTTTTTGCATAACACAAAATATATTCATGGATAACTGCATAATATCTGCTATCTTGCCTTCCGCCACGTCCTTTCCAATTTATTTGTGCTATAAAATTCTCCTCTCCAAAAATTTCATCGCAGATTTTCCTCAAGTTATGTACTTCGTGGTCGTCAATCGAGATGAAAATTACACCATCTTCACGCAACAGATTATATGCTAATCTGAGTCTTGGGAACATCATATTAAGCCAAGCAGTATGGAATCTTCCCATAGTTTCAGGATTTGATTTTGTAGTCTGTGAAGTTACTTCTTTGTAATGTTGAATTGGGTCTTTGAAATCATCTTCATAAACAAAATCATTGCCAGTATTGTAAGGTGGGTCAATATAAATCATTTTTACTTTGTTAAAATAAGACCTTTGCAAAATCTTCAAAACTTCCAAATTGTCGCCCTCAATGTAAAGATTTTGCGTTTCATCAAAATTTACACTTTCATCGACGCATGGACGCAAAGTTCCAGTAGTACGTTTTCCGGCAATTTGAAAACATTCAGCTTTACCTTTCCACTCAAATTTATATTTTTCATAATCCTCTTGCTGATATTCTCCGCATAAATTAAGCAGCTTATCAATATCAAGTTTGCCGTCGGAAAAACATTGCGGAAACACCTTTCTTAACTTTTCACGTTCATTTTCTTCAATATCCATGCTCATACCATTTAATTTATCATTCATTTTAAATTCTCCTTTCATCAGTTATTAGTGATTAGTGAGTAACTTCTAACTACTAATTACTAACTATTAATTTCTAACTTTTATCACAAACATTCTCTTTATTTCGCTTGTCAATTCAGATTTTTCTGTTAGCTCTTTTATCGTGTTTTCGAGCTCTTGTTCCAAACGCATTTCATCGAAAAATAAAGTTTGTTTTGCTTTCATATATTCTTTTTGCAGTAACGCAATACTTTTCTTTAATGTCAATTTTTCTTCTAAAGATGAAACATCATTTAAACCTCGCTCAAAAGTCTTTAATTGATGCTCAATTTGATTAATATTTCTTCGTAACTCTGATTTTTTATAATTGGTGTATTGTTTTAACTGTTCAATGTTTTCTTTTTCATCACTACTATTCTCTGACATAACTTTTTCTATAAATTGTTTTACTGAAACCATATCGTCTAGCTTGTGATGTACTTTATTTTTACATTTCCACCAATCTATTTCTGTAATTTTACTTCCCTCGTAATTGCACGATATAGCTGGAAGTTCCATTATTTCTTTACATTCTTCGTATTTTAAATCTGCACCCGATTTAGTTTTTCCTACAAGTGTATAAAAGTTTTCTCTAAATGAAATATCCTTTTTAGATTTAATCTCTATCTCATAATATCCAATCTCACATTCCTGAAACTTGCTATCTAAAATTAGTTCTCCTCTGTCATAAATACCGTCAATTTTAATTTGTTTTATAATGCGTTTTGAAAGAGAATCAGTTATTGTATGTCTGCCGGAACGAGGCTTATAATTTTTATCCATACTGTATTCGTTTCTACCTAAGACAGAACCACTAAAAACTTTAGGTTGTGTACCTAAGAATGAGATAGTTCTAGTTTCTTCATTAATATGGGAATATCCTTTGTCTTTAAAGAAATATTTCGTTATATCCCATAAGTCATTGTTTAGCTTTTCAACTGTGCTTTCTATGTACTGTGGTGAAATGACAAATTTATCTGCAATATCTTTTGAAAATGATGTAAATAATGAATGTTCTGCGGTTTCCACGAGCTTTTTATTATGTTCTTCATAGTGTTTAAGTATTTTATTAAATGTTTCGTTTATTTCTTTTTTAGTTCTCGCTTGACTGATAGCTTTGTTAAAATCTATATCAAAATTGCCGATTACGTTGTCTGTTAAACCTAAAATGCCATCAAACTGCAAAACTCTCTTGTTTATGAGTTCTACCATTCTTACATCGGCAAAGTTATTTTTATCTATGAAATTAACAACAATAACATCTGATTCTTGTCCTTGACGGTGGCAACGATTAATTCGTTGTTCTATCGTAAGTATGTTGTAAGGTAAATCATAATTCACTACGAATGAACAAAATTCTAAATTTAAACCTTCTGAAGCAACATCAGTTGCAATCAAAATTTCAGCTTCATTCTTAAAATTTTCTATGATTGAATAATCACGGCTAAAATTACCGTTAAACATCAAAACTTTATCTTTATATCCTTTTCGAGTTAATAAATCGTATAGATATTTTTGAGTAGCTCTATTTTCAGTAAATATAAGAGCTTTCTTTTTTGCACCTAAGCCTTTTAATCTTGAAAATCCATTCTTTAATGTTTCCAAAAGTTTTATACCTTTCGTATTTTCAGATATATCTTTTGAAAAATTATAAATTTGCTTTATGTGATTTAATTCAATTTGCAATTTTTTGTTAGATGAATCTTCCTTAAACATTCTTTCAAGTCGCTTTAAGACACCACCTAAAGTTTTGCTTAATGCAAAAGTTGACGAAGAAAATGTATGATATAACATCAAAGCTAAATCGTATTTATCCATTTTAGGAAATGCTAATTTTTCATCTTTTTGTATGTACTTTTCCAAAAGTTCATAAATTTCTTTTTCTTCATCATTGAGTTCAAACTCAACTGTTATTGGGATTCTCTCAGGAATTTTGATATAAGTTTCAGCTTGCTCACGAGTAGTTCTAAAGCAATATCTGCTCACACGCTCTGCAAGCTCTGAATAGTTTTCAGGTTTTCTAAAATATCGTTGATAAAAAGTTTCAGCATCAGGCAATACCCTTTCATCTATAAAATAAATAAGCCCATACAAATCCATAATGGAATTTTGAATGGGCGTAGCGGTTAATAAAAGTTTAAAAGACTCCCTCACAGCATTATGAATTAACATTGTGCCTTTAGTCTGTTCGGTATAGAATTTACGCAAATGGTGTGCTTCTTCAAACACGCTTAAATCCCAATTTATTTGTTTTATGTACTCATTTTTTTCTTGTGCAAAATTATATGTAGTTAAAACAATTCCATATTGGTTAAACGGATTCTCATTTCCACTACTTGAAAATTCATTAAATATTTTATTGTTATCTATCACAAAGAAAGGGATAGAAAATTTATTTTCAATAACATCTTGCCATTGAAATAAAAGAGATGTTGGTACAACTATTAATATATTTTTTTTGTTTTCATACCACATTTGAGTAATTACAAGCATAGCTTCATAAGTCTTACCTAAAGAACCTTCATCACATAAAATTGCCCCTTTAAGGTATGGAGAACGCATTGCAAATTGTGCCGCTGCCACTTGATAAGGAAAAATTTCAATATCAGATGAAGCAAATACAGGTATGAATTTTTTACATCCAAATGTATAATTCGCTAGTTCCATAGCTTTATAATAAGCTTGAAAATGTGTTATATTCACATTTATTCACCAACTTCCCAAAAATATTTATTTAAATTAAATTATAGCAATATTGGTATAATTTTTCAAGGGAATTTGATATTTTTTGGTATATAAATTCATATGTGAGTGTATAAATTTAAACCTATATATATTTAATTCGAAAAATTATATTTTTTGCTCTCAATAGGACAAATTATAAAAATTTTTGAAAAATTTAAAATTAATCTATCATTGAATTTTACAATTATTTTTGAGATAATTTTATTGCATTAAAAATTTTTAAAAAGGAAGATATTAGCATGAATGAATCAGTAAACGAAC
>CAKUYF010000038.1 GCA_934702115.1 uncultured Eubacteriales bacterium
GTATTTATGTATCCTTCTCATAATAATCATGAAAAAATTCTATTTTTAGTTATCCCACAAATCTCCATCGTGCTCACAGCAAACATAAGAACAAGTGTCAGATATATTTTTAGCAATGTTTGTTTGTGATGCTGCACCGAAAACTACAGCTAAAGCTGCAAGTATACCAAATACTTTTTTAAACATTGGTTTTCCTCCCTTCGTGTGTTTGTTTCCATATTATGCCATTTATGTAAATAAATTTCAACCTAAAAAATCTTAACTTTTTCTAAGATTTTACTGTATCGAATTTACATATTTATTAAAGTCAAAAAATGAATTGTTAATTTTGTAGAAAATTTATCATTAAGAGTGTATTAAGTTGAATAAGGTGTTGAACCTAAAAAATTAAGAACTCAAATTTTAACAATTAAAGCATTAAATCTGAAGAAAATTTTTAACTTATATGTAAAAATTAAATATGATATAAACTTTTTAAATAGAGGAGGGGATCAGTTATTTTAAATAGTATTTTTAATTTGGTGATGGAGTTATCAATTTTACTATGTGTTATTTATATACAAACTTAAAGGCTGAAATAACCAGTATATTTAAAGATTAATTTTTATAGGTGTGTTTAAAGTTTAGAAAGCAAACAATGTCTTATTAAGGTTATTATGTGCAAGACTGAAAGTTAAATTTTTTAATATAGTTACGACGGAGGAAAACTTATGATAAAAGACGTATCTCAAATTATAATGATTACTATATTACTAGAAGGAGTTATAAAATGCTTAAATGAATTTTTTGTTTCTGGTAAAAATTGCTGGCAAATAGTTTTGAATTTAACATTAGGCATAACCGTTGCGGTGTCATATAATCTTGACTTAACCAAATATATAGAAATCAGTTCACAAATTCCGGGTGTGGGGTGCGCATTAACAGGAGTTTTGATTTCGCGGGGTTCAAGTTACGTTTATAAATTTTTCACTAAGATAACTTCTGTAAATAAGATTATCAATTTTAAGTAATAAGAAATAAAGAATTAGTTTTTTCTTTGATTTAAAAAATTTTAATTAAATTAATTACATATTGGAGATAAACA
Source organism: uncultured Eubacteriales bacterium (assembly GCA_934702115.1). Lineage (GTDB taxonomy): Bacteria > Bacillota > Clostridia > Oscillospirales > Acutalibacteraceae > UMGS1491. The sequence goes on from CAKUYF010000038.1 coordinate 1,085, forward strand.
TAATTCACTTATTTAAGTAGGTTCTATGATTCGGTATAAAATTATAAATTCAAGATCACAAAAGTATTAAGAGTCTAATTTTTTTAAGAATAAAACACAGTTTAAAGGTTAAATGTCCTTATAGTTTAAAAAATCAAATAAGTAATGTATAATACCTCTAAAGAAACTGGCTAAGTCAAGGTGGTAAAATGGATAAAATTAGTGGAATGGTAGAGAAGATAACTTATCAAGATGAAGAAAGTGGCTTTAGCGTTATAAAGCTTAAAGACCGGAATTATCGAGAGTTAATAACTGTTGTAGGTAATTTTATTAATCTAAATATAGGAAGTATTATTGAAGCGGAAGGGGATTGGACGTTAAATTTAAAGTTCGGTAGGCAGTTTAAAGTCATAAATTGGAAGGAATCTTTACCGACTGATGTTCATGGGATAGAGAAGTATCTCGGAAGCGGACTAATTAAAGGAATAGGGTCAAAATATGCAAAAATGATAGTGACTAAATTTGGATCTAAAACTCTTCAAATAATTGAGAATGAACCTCATAGACTTACGGAAATTCCGAAGTTGGGAAAGAAAAAAGCAGAAACACTTTTAAAAGGTTGGGAAGAACGGAAAGATATTAAAAACTTAATGATGTTTCTTCAAAAAATGAATATTTCAATATCGCTTGGTTACAAGATATTTAAAGTTTATGGTAAAGACAGCATTATGAAACTGAAAGAAAATCCATATCGTTTGATTGACGAAGTTAACGGAGTGGGATTTAAGACTTCGGATGCTATCGCTGAAAAGATAGGCGTAGACAGAGAATCATATCAAAGGTGTAGAGCGGGCATTTTCTACATTTTAGAATTTTTCGGGAAATCTGAAGGTCATTGCTATATGCCATTTGAAGAATTGGTGAAAAAAAGTTCAAAAATTCTTGGAATAGAAGATTGTAAAATAATAATTACTTATGATTACTTAATAAAAAATGGAGAATTAATTTTTGAAAGTCCCGACAAAGTATATTTGCCTCCTTTTTATCATTCGGAGATAGGTCTTGCTAAAAGAATAAAAAGTATTTTAAAGTTTCCAAATTTTAAAAAGTACTCTGAAATAAGGCTTGAAAAAGAAATAAAAATTAGTGAACAGCAGAATAATATCTCTTACGATGAGTCTCAAAGAAATGCTATAAAAACAGCTGTAACTTCAAATTTTTCAGTAGTTACCGGAGGTGCAGGAGTAGGAAAGACAACGGTCACTAAAGCTATAATTGATGTTTTTCAGCGCTTGGGAAAAAGTATAATCTTAGCTGCTCCTACCGGTCGTGCGGCAAAACGTATGACTGAAATTACAAATTTAGAATCTAAAACAATACACAGACTCTTAGAGTCAAAACAAGGTAAAGGCTTTGGAAAGAACAGTGATAATAAATTGATAGGTGATGTTCTCATAGTTGATGAATCTTCGATGATAGACTTAATTTTAATGTATAATTTGATTAAAGCAGTGCCTGATAGCATGAAGGTAATATTAATAGGAGATGTAAACCAGTTGCCCTCTGTAGGATCAGGAAACGTTTTAAAGGACATAATCGAATCAGGCGTCGTGCCGGTAATAAGTCTTACTAAAATTTACAGACAAGCTCTTACAAGTTTAATTGTTTTGAATTCCCATAAAATAAATGAAGGAGAACTTCCCGATTTGACATGCAATTCAAATTCCGACTTCTTTTTTATTGAGGAAAATGATCCTGAAAAAGCTGTAGAAAAAATAGTTAAATTATGTGTTGAGAGAATTCCTAAATTTTATAAAGTAAACCCTATTTATGATGTTCAGGTTTTATCTCCTATGAAAAAGGGAGTTTTAGGTACGGATAATTTAAATAAAGTACTGCAATCAAAATTAAACTCAAATGGTCCTTACTTGAAATTCGGAAGTACTATTTATCGTATAGGGGATAAAGTTATGCAAATTAAAAATAATTACGATAAAGAAGTTTTTAATGGAGATATGGGAATAATTTCGGGTATAGATGAAAATAAGGAGTTTTTAGAAGTAGAATTTGACTCTAAAATCATAACATACAGTACTTCGGAGCTTGAAGAGATTGTACTTTCATATGCCTGTACAATTCATAAGTCTCAGGGCGGAGAGTATCCTATTGCAATTATTGCTTTAAGTTCAAGCCATTTTATGATGCTTCAAAGGAATTTATTGTATACAGGTGTAACGCGTGCTAAAAAAATCTGTATTATTATAGGAGAAAAATCCGCAATTTCACGAGCGGTAAGGAATAACACAGCAAAGAAACGTTACACGTACCTTTCTGAAAGACTAGAAGATGCATAATAATTCAATAATTGTCGATTATTAGTATATAAGAGTTTTATTTGACTTAATTTTTCATATTTGGTAATATAAATTAAATTTAATGGGAGGTTTTAAAATTGCAGAAATTCAGTAACAAAGTTAAGATTACATTCATTTTTTTAACAGCTATGATAGCTGTGGTATGGGTGGGAGCATCTAAACTGTTTAACAATAGTACAGCATCGCAAAAATTTTCTGTTGTACCGATTGCTATGGCACTAGATGATAATTACTTGTATCCTACGGTGGTTGCAATGACGTCTATTCTTGAAAACGCCGATTCGAAAACCAAATATGATTTTTACATTATGCATCCACCGGAATTTAAAGAAGAAAATAAAACTAAACTTAAAAGTTTAGAGAGAAAATATGAAAAATGTACCATAAATACTATTGACATGGGTAACGCCTATAAAGATGCAAATAATAAAGGTCTTGCTACACCTACTTATTACAGACTTTCACTTTCTGAGCTTTTACCCAATTGTGATAAAATTTTATGGCTTGACGGAGATGTATTGGTTTTTAAAGATTTAAAAGAAATGTATGATTTAGATATGGAAGGAATTTATTACAGTGGATTTTTGGATTTAAACGTAAACGGCTTTCAAAGCTTCAATTCACCCAATAGTCAAGGAATATGCGCAGGAGTAATGGTGATAAATCTTGCAAAGCTTCGTGAAGATAATATGGTTCAAAAATTTGAGCAGTTTATCAAAGAAAATAACGATAGTCTTTCTAAACACGATCAGACAGTTATAAATATGATTTGCCATGACAAAATAGGAGTTCTTCCGCCGCAATTCGGTATGTTTAATTTCAGCACTACCGCAGAGGGGGCAAAGTTTTATTCGGATAAATTAACCGGAGAAAATAAGTATAGTTATGAAGATATGTATAATGGATTTAACGAACTTACTGTTCTTCACTGTGTAAATAAACCTTGGACGCACTTTTATGAAGTTCCATTTGGAGATAAATGGTGGGAATATGCCGAAAAAACGGATTTCTATGATGAAATGGTTAAAGAATACAATTTTGTTAAATAGTTAAGTAATAAGAAATACATTAAATAAAAAGGAAAATCAGAATGAAATTAAATTCAAAACATGTATTCATATATAGTATTTGTATGGTAGTGGCTTTAGGAATTGTTGGAATGTTTAAATTTTTTAGCAATAATAAAGTATCAAGCATTTCTTTAAATATTCCGATAGCAATGGCACTAGATGATAATTACTTGTATCCTACAATAGTTGCGATGACTTCAGTTCTTGAAAATGCTGATTCAAATACAAAATATGATTTTTATGTTATGCATCCGGCGGAGTTCAAAGAAGAAAATAAAAGCAAGCTAAAGAGTTTAGAGCAGAAATATGAAAAATGCAAGATAAAAACAATTGATATGGGTAATGCCTATAAAAATGCAAATGATAAAGGGCATATTACTACACCGGCGTACTATAGACTTTCTCTTTCAGATTTACTTCCAGACATTAATAAAATTATATGGCTTGATGGAGATACTATAACTAATGTAGGTCTTGGAGAGATGTACAAGATAGATATGAACGGCTATTATTATAAAGGGTATTTGGATGATAACGTACATGCGGTAGAAAGTTTTACTAAAGAAAATGATCACTGTATTTGCAGCGGAGTAATGCTTGTAAACCTTGAAGAATTAAGGAAAGATAATGTGGTAGAGAAGTTCTCCGAGTTTATAGATAAAAATAATGATAGATTGATTCAGCATGATCAAACAACTATTAACGTAGTAGCTTATAAAAAAACATGGATATTGCCTGCTAAATTTGGAATTTATAATTACCATAAGCTAAGTGAAGCAGAAGAACAATCAAAGGTGTATTTATGTAAAAACGGATACTCAGAACAAGAACTTCATGACGCATATCTTAATCCTGCAATATTGCACTGTATATCTAAACCTTGGAAGTCTCTGAAAGTTTATGGTAGTCAGAAATGGTGGGATTATGCAAAAAAGACTGACTTTTATGATGAGATGCGATCTCAATATAATTTATTTTAACAGGAAGTATTGACTTAATTTAAATAATAAGTTACAATAAATAATCGTATAGAATAAGTAGAGCAAGTATGTTCTCACCCACATGAGTATAATTAATTATGGAGGGTCAATAATTAGGAATCGGGATGAATTATTTTAAATCCGGTTTTGTTAAGTTATTGTATGGGCTAAGCTTGCTTATACAATTTTATTTTTAAGATTTAAAAAGTTATATTGCTTTTTAGATCAAATTTTTGGAGGTGCTTAAATATTAGCAACAAAGAACTTCAGATTAATAGTGAAATAAGGGATGAAGAGATCCGCTTAATAGGATCCGATGGTGAGCAGCTCGGAATAGTTACAGCTTATAAAGCTTGTCAAATGGCAGCCGAAAAAGGACTGGATTTAGTAAAGATTGCGGGTAAAGCCGTCCCACCGGTGTGCAAGATCATGGATTATGGTAAGTACAAATTTGAGTTAGCTAAGAAAGAAAGAGAATCTAAAAAGAATCAACATGTGATGGATATAAAGGAAGTGCGTCTTTCTGTAAACATTGACACTCACGATTTCAATACTAAAGTAGCTCATGCTCAAAGATTTGTGAATAGCGGCAATAAGGTTAAAGTGAGCATTCGATTTAAAGGAAGAGAGATGGGTCATCCGGAAATAGGCTATGATCTGATGAAAAAGTTTTCAGAGTCTTGCAGTGAGTTTGCAAGCGTTGAGCGTCCTGCTAAGCTTGATGGAAGATGTATGCTAATGTTTCTGGCTCCCAAATCAAAAACTAAATAGTTATTTATTCTAAAAACATCAAAGAAAGGTTGTGAAGTAGGTCATAAATGTTTTTTAATTAAAACATCGACCTAATAAGTATGTACAAATTAAAAACTCACAGCGGTGCAAAAAAACGCTTTAAAGTTACAGGTACCGGCAAAATTTTAAGGGCTCATGCTAATAAAAGCCATATATTAAATAAGAAAACCAGAAAAAGAAAAAGATGCCTTAGAAGCATTGCAGTAGTAGATAAAACCAACGTATTTCAAGTACAAAATTTAATTCCTTACAAATAATAAAAAAATTAAAACGGATGTATTTCAATTCAAAAAGGTAACTAAAAACAAATAAAACAATGAAAAAGATTACTTGGAGGTAATAACGTTATGGCACGTATAAAAGGTGCAGTATCAACAAGAAGCAGAAGAAAAAAAATACTTAAACTTGCTAAAGGTTATTGGGGAGCAAAAAGTAAACACTTTAAAATGGCCAAACAAGCAGTAATGAAATCAGGTAACTACGCTTATATCGGCAGAAAACAAAAAAAGCGTGATTTCAGAAAATTATGGATTACCAGAATTTCTGCAGCTTGCCGTATGAACGGAATAAATTACTCTACATTTATGGATAAAATTAAAAAATCAAATATAGATCTTAACAGAAAAATGCTTTCTGAAATTGCTATTTCTGACCCTGAAGGATTTACAAAGCTTGTAAATCAAGTTAAGTAATTATTTAATTAAAGCTTAGATTTGTTACGCCCGGGAAATCCCCGGACGTAAATTTTTTATGGGAGAGGAATTTTAGGATTGAATGTGGAAATTAGCAGTAAAAATAATGAAAATGTTAAGTATATAAAGAAAGTATTGTCATCTTCTAAAACCAGAAAAAAAGATGAAGTTTTTGCAATAGAGGGAATTAATCTATGCGAGGAAGCATTTAAAAATAAAATTGAAATAATTAAAATTTTCTATACCTTGAAATGTTATGAAAAATTTCGTACTCTTATTGATAGAATTACAATGGAAACTAACGCTAAGGTATACGTTGTGGCAAATGAAATTATGAGTAATATGTGCGATACGGATAGTCCGCAAGGGATATTGGCATTATGCAAATCAATTGACAAAAAAGTAAAGGAAGATAAAATAGACTTATACTCTAAAATTGTTTTACTTGAAAATATTCAAAATCCCTCTAATTTAGGAAGTGTATTACGAAGTGTAAGTGCTTTTGGTATTGACTTGGTTGTTTTAAGCGGTGCAAGCTGCGATATATATAATCCTAAAGTTTTGAGAGGAAGTATGGGAGCAGTTTTTAGAGTAAACATACTATGTGTAGAGAATACAGTAAATTTCATAACTCATTTAAAAAAAGAAAAGTTTATGACATTTGCCTCTGTACTCGATAAAAATGTAGAGGATGTAACGTTGCTAAATGACTTTCAAAAAATTGCTATAGTAATGGGTAACGAAGGTAATGGTATAACAAAGGAAGTTATACAGGTATGTGATAGAAAAATAAGTATACCTATGAAAGCAAATTGTGAATCGCTAAACGTATCAGTTGCCACGGGAATTATATTATGGGAGATGACAAGAAATGAGAGGAAAATCCGTTGAGTATAAGCTTTATTGGATTTGGTTACAGCAAGCCCTGGATTATGGAAGTCATAAAACTTATGCAGTGCATAAGCGTTACTCTAATATAAAGGATTTTTTTGAAGCAGGAGAAAAAGAATGGCGATTATCCGGTTTATTTAGCAATAAAGAAATAA
>CAKUYF010000039.1 GCA_934702115.1 uncultured Eubacteriales bacterium
CGAGCTAAAAGTATCACAGTATTCTAAGACTCAACCCGGTTTAAATGAACAAGCCGATAAAGAATCCGAGGTATATTTACCAACAAAATTATTAATAATAGAGGCTGAAGAAGAATTTTCGCAGATTGTCAACATAGAACCTGACGAAAAATTTAAAGATGAATCTTCTGAACCGGCACCGGCAACCTATCGGTCTGAAATTGATCTGCAAAAACTTTATGCTGGGCAAAAATTCACATTAGAGGATAACATTGAATTTATCATTAAGGAAAATTTTCCATATAAACTTAAAGAAATTGAATCATATGAAATTTATTATTATGAAAGTAAAAACGATTATAAATCACAAGGAGGAAGTACAACGAGTACACCGAAAGATTGTATGAAATATAAACCAACAGCCGGAGAAATTAAAAGTCCAGCAAAAGAAAAAGTTGATTTCAAGGAATATAAACAATATTTAGACAGTCGTCACTTCTCAAGCCATGCTAGCGATTACATCGAAGGAACCTTTTATATGTATAACTACTACGCAATAACTCTTAGACTAAAATTTAAAACATCGTTAAATTTTAAAATTGAATTAAATGATACACCAAAATTACCAAACGGTGAAAAATCAATTGAATATTATAAAGTTTCAACTAACGAAACTATAAACAAATCAGATAACATAAACGTGCCAAACAAAACCCTTATATCTGACCCTAAGAATTTTAATCCGAGTGGTTCCGATTTTCCAATTTATTTCGTAGCTAAGGTGAACGAAGGGCTTGATGCTTCGAATTTGGACATTGATTCTTCAGGTACGACATGTAACGTGGAAAAGATAGGGAGAGTTTTAGGAACAACGAATGAATACTTATATAGCATTACTGACATTGATAAAGATAAGTGTAATAATGACAAAAAAGTAACAATAAATTTTATCGCTAATAAAAAAACCTATAACGTAGATCTCTCAAATAGTATAGGAACAAAATTTAAAATTGGAAACTTGAATAATAATGATGGTGATGAAATTTTTAAAAAAAATGTTGAGTATTGGGATTCGCTTGAATTCTATACCTTATCTCAAGATGAAAACAAGTTTGACAATTTAGAATATTATTTAGGAATATCATCAAAAAATGGTGACGTGCATGAGATAAATATTGAATCAGTTATAACATCGGGAATAGATCAAAAATTTAACTCTGAACATTTTAAGAAACTTGGAATACCAATTGAAGAACTAATTATCTCACGAAACGGAAATACGGGGTTAATTTATAAAATAACAGGTATAAAAGGGAACTTAGAAATTATAGTAAAAAGACGTACTGTAGTACGAACTATAAAATTTAATAATACTCCTGGAATTGTGCTTTTAAAAACGAGCAATCTTGAAAAATTGGAATCTAAAATAGAAACGTCTCAACAAAATTTCTCTTTCTATGTACAAGCTGATCCAGGATATGATATATCAAACATAATAGTTGAAGCTAATTATGTAACAATAGAACCTAAAAACGGTTATTATACTATACCTCTTACTGATTCCCAAATATTAAAAAATAGTAATAATGAAATAAACGTAACGATTTCCGGAGTATCAAAATACGATTATACCATTTCATTTACATCTTATACAGACGTTACTTATAAAGATTCGTCCAATCAAAACATTTCAAATGAATTAAAGGTTGAATATGGAAAAGAAATGGCTTTTTCAGTTTTAGTCTCCGGAGGACATTCTAACTCAAATATAAAAGTCAAAGCTGAATCTTTATCGGGTATTATAGATCTACAATTAAATGAAAAAACAAACTTATATACCCTAAATAACATACAAGATAACTATCGAGTTTTTATTGAAGGACTTAAATTAAACGAATATACCTTAAGATTTAAACCTTCAGATAATATTAGCTATTATGATCAGTACGGAATAGAAAAATTAGCTTCCGATGAGCAAAATTCGGAATTCATAATCAAAAACTTAAATTATGGGGAAACTTTCGGATTTAAAATTCTCCCTAATGAAGGAATAGACGTTTCTGAAATTAATGTATATTATGCGCAGTCCTCTTCCAGTACTCAAAGCTCAAAAAGATTGCTACCTATAAACGATGTTTATTACATCGAAAATGTAACAACCGATATAATAATACATGTAGAAAATACTAAAAACATTAATTATCAAGTTGAAATAAGAACTACTGAAGGCGTAAAGTGTTTAGACTCCTTTGGAAACGTTTTGAGTTCTCAAATTTCAGTTGACCACGGCGGAAGCTTGTCTTTTACTTTGTCCCTTGACCCCGCTTATAATAATGCCAATCCTATAGTCAGCGTAAAAGGCTCAACTAACGTCCTTTCACCATCATCAAACGGAATATACACTTTAGAAAATATTATGGAAAATAAAATAATTGAGGTAAGCAATGTAACTAAAAATACCTACCGAATAAAGTTTAAAGAAACTGAAGGCGTTATTTATCGAACAGTTAAAAACAAAGATTTTACTGAATATTTAGATGCAGAATACGGAAATGCACAACAATTTAAAGTCTCTATAATGGACGCTTATGATCAATCTTCTCCTATAGTGTTACTAAATAACACTAAGGTCTTAGTCCAAAACGGAGGAATTTATACTATAGAACGTGTAGAAGCTGACCTAGAAGTAACAGTAGAAAATGTTGTAAAAAATCCAGAAGAAACTACTATAGAAGATATAAATGACGTTCCTGAATCAATAATATCTTCAGCTGACGTCGATAAAATAGTTGCAGCTACCAAAACTTATGAGTCCCTCCCTGAAGAACAAAAAACGTTGGTTACAAATACAAGCGGACTTAATGCAGCCCAAGAAGAAGCAAAAACGGTAAATCACAATTCAAATGACGTAACTGTAACAGGAATTGATTGGAATATAAAACTAATCGTAACTCCTTTAACTGATGATAAGGAAGCAATGGAAAGCCTTAACGCAGAAATTGATAGAAGAACTTTACTTTCACTCCACGAAATGAAACTAATTAATCTACTTACCAACGAATATTATGAGGTTCCTTACGGACAGGAAGTATCAGTTACTATGCCTTGCGGTAATTTGGAAGAATACGAAAATATCGTAGTGGTTCATAAGAATTCCGGGGGAGGAATAGAATATTTAGACGTCGATATTAATAATGGCACCGCAAGCTTTAAAACTTCTTCATTTAGTCAATTTGGACTTGCTGGTAAGAAAATTCCTAATTATTCTGAAAATCCTTCCGATCTTAAAATTTCCGTTTCAGACCTTGTGGAAAATGAAGATGAACTTAAAAATCTTCTGGGCGAAGGATTAACTTCTCAGCTTGGAGAATTAATCAACCTTGAAGATAATGAATCAGAAATGACTACAAATTCAAATGACAATATCTCTAACTCAAATCCATCAGATAATCAAAATTTGGAAAATTCAATTGAAAAAATTTATCGGTGGGCTACCAATAACGAATTTCTTTCAGTTATAATTATTCTTATTATAGGATTTTTAATAATTTTACTGATACTTTTTATCGGTAAAAAGAAAAAAGAAGAATAAATAATATTGCCCTTTAAATTAAGGGCAATGGTTTAATTAAGATATTTAAAATTATCATATAAATCATAATAATATAGAATGATTAAATTATCTTTCAAATTATATTTTGAGTAGGAGAAATTATAATATGGTATCGTACAATGTTCCACCTCAAAGCTCTTCTTATAGCTTACAACGTTTTACTACAACTATTCAACCTTTATCTAAAGAGAAAATTGAAATCTGGAATAACGAACTTCAAAACTTTTCAAATAAAATAGATTACTTTTTCGATCAATTTAATAAAATGATAATCTATTACGATAAACCGTTTGAATATGTTTTGCATATAAATGATTTTTATTCTATACTAAAAGCTATTGCATTTAGTTTTCAGGAATTTCAATGTAACCTAATAAATAAAAAATTTAATAACCATGAAATAGAGATCTTAAATAAAATGGATTACATTAGTTTAAACAAGTTTATTAATGAAATTGAGTCCTTAGGATCTTGGTCTGCTGATAGTATTAATGATTTTTATAATTTTTTTCAGTTATATAGGAAGAATATTCAAATTTTATCCTCTATAAGTCCAAAAATTAAAAATAAATTAGATTTGATAATAACTGATATAGAAAATTATATGAAAGATTATATAAGTGCCATAACAATTGATCAGCAATCACTTGACTTAGTTAATTATCTTAATGATATTGCCAGAAAATTATAACAGTTAAGTTTAGCGAGATTAGTGATCCAATGCCGATAAAAATTTAACCATTTTCATATTTTTGAAATGCTATATAGCATAAACAGGTCAACATCTAAATAATTCCTATTTTTTACTCATAAAAACTCCCTTTTACTCATCTTATTAATATAAGAAAATTTTTGGGAGGAATAATTTGAATGAGTAATGGAAGATTACAAATAAACGTATTTAATGAAACTATTGCAACCCCTCTTTCCGGAGCTACTGCTACATTGAGTTTAACAAGCGATCCAAATAATATAATAAGAGAAGCAGTTACTAATGTATCGGGTAAATCAGATATTATAGATCTTGAAGCTCCTCCGGTGGATTATTCTTTGGAACCTGGTGCTCCAAAACCTTACACTGAATATGACATTACACTCACTCAAGAAGGATTTGAGCCTGTAACAATAAAAGGAGTGCAAATCCTTCCTAACGTTATTGCCGAACAAAACGTCTATATGAAAAAAATTCAAAACAATGAAGACCAACTTCTCAGTTTTTCTATACCTGATCATACTTTATATGGAACATACCCTCCTAAAATCGCAGAAGATCCCATCAAGCCTCTTCCTAATCCTTCAGGTTTAGTAATACTTGATAAAGTAGTCGTACCTGAATTTATAGTAGTTCATGATGGCGATCCTAATGATAATTCTGCCCCGGATTACTGGATACCTTATCAAGACTATATTAAAAATGTTGCCAGCAGTGAAATTTATGCCACTTGGCCAGAAGAAAGCATAAAAGCAAACGTACTTACTATAATTTCATTTACTTTAAATCGTGTTTTTACCGAATGGTATAGAAGCCGTGGCAAAAATTTTACAGTTACCTCTTCAACTGCATATGATCAAAAATTTGTCTATCAACGTAATATTTTCCAAGAGATATCAAATGTTGTAGACGATATTTTTTCAACATTTATAACTAAACCTCAAATTCAACAACCTTTGTTCACTCAGTACTGTGATGGAAAAAACGTAACTTGTCCCGGATGGCTATCTCAATGGGGGTCTAAAAGCTTAGCCGAGGAAGGAACGGATTATCTAAATATACTGAGAACTTACTATGGTTCTGAAATATATCTTGATACCGCTCCTGAGGTTACTGGTATACCGGTCTCTTTCCCGGGAGAAATCCTACAGCTTAATTCTATAGGCGACGACGTTAGAACTATACAACGACAATTAAATTCAATAAGCAATAACTATCCACTTATAAATAAATTGGCAGTAGACGGATATTACGGGCAAAATACCGTGGACTCTGTGAAAACTTTTCAGGAAATTTTCGATTTACCTCAAACCGGATATGTAGATTATAAAACATGGTACGAAATTTCTAAGGTATATACAGCGGTTATGCGTCTTAGCTAACCAGGACTGTTTCAAGCCGGTTTTGGCATAAACTTCTTTTATCTTAATTATATAATTTTACATGTGAATATTAATTCGGGCACTTCTCTAACTTCCTTATTATTCTTACTTACTCCCACTATTAAAAGTTTTTGTCCCCGATCAAATAAATACTCTTCTTCAGCTTCATTTATATATGCAACTTTTTCATTGCCTGAAGTAGCAATCATTAATAGTACTTTTCCCTTGCTAAATCCTTCTCCCACTTCTTTAAGAGAAGAAGTACTCATAAAAGCTTCTTCTTTTAAAACTTTTCCCATTAAAGAAAAAGGGTTATTCATAATAATTTTTTCGCTTAGACCTGCCAATCTAGCTAGCGATGAATAACTGGTTCCTCGATAAACTTTCATAGAATTTTCTATTTTATTTTTACTTATAAAAGAAGATATATTTTCTATTTCCTTCTCTACCAAAGATTCTTCCTGAAGCCCTTTATTTAAAAGATTTTCTAAAGTAAAAGAAATTTTTTTAATCTCTTCGCAAACATCACTCCATGCCCTGTCTTCTTTTCTTAAATAATTATTTATAATTCTAAATCCCGAACCCATATATAAATTTAGTGACTTCTGCTCGGGTGAATCCTCTACATCCGCTTTTACATTTACTAAATTAAATACAACAGAAACAGATAAAATAGATAAAAATTTTTTAAAGTTAATCCATTTTGCCAATTTTAACACCTTCTCTTAATATTTTTTACATTATAACATAATCAACTTAAAAATTACAAATAAAATAAAATCTATATTTTTATACAAATTTTGGTTAATTATAATTTTCTAATAACATATGTCCAGAAAAAATTTATTTTTAGGAATCAAAATAATATTTTATTTAATGCTAATTTTTAATATTAGAAATATCAATTAAAATTTTATTACTTTGCTCTTAGAAAATATAATCTTATTATTTTCTAAATTTAATATATATATATAAAAGGAACTATTAAAAAAATATATACTTAAAATTTTAAATTATAAAATGCCTTATATCAGTTTTATTGACTATCTTATAGTAGCTGTGATATTATTTTAGTAAATTGATACGAATAAAAAGGAGTTTAAAATGCGAAAAACTGATATAAACCAATACGGAAAAACTGTTAAGTCTACCGGGTCAATACCAATAGGAAACTCTAAAAATAAACTGAGTCGATTTACTTACGTCTTTTTTTCAATTTTCTCACGTTTTATTTTAAGTATATTCTCCATAATGTTTTTAACCGGAGTTATGTTGGCTTTTTCTCTTAATATGTACCGTTCGTCCATGCTTGAAAATGACATTGCATTAAATATCAATGCTTCCAAAGTGCCACTTACAAGCTTCGTTTACGTAAACGACGAAAGCGGTAACCCTCAAGAATATCAAAGAGTATATAATCTTGAAAATAGGGTATGGGTAGACTTTTCTGAAATTCCTCAAACCATGAAAGATGCAATTATCTCAATTGAAGATAAAAGATTTTATGATCATGGTGGAGTCGACTGGAAAAGAACCTCAGGAGCTATACTTAATTTCGCTAAAGGAACCCACAGTTATGGCGGCTCAACTTTAACTCAACAACTTATAAAAAATATTACCGAAGATAATGAAGTAAGCTTAACAAGAAAATTAAGAGAGATTTTTAGAGCCTTAGAACTTGAAAAAAAATATTCAAAAGACGAAATTCTTGAATCTTACTTAAATATCGTAAATTTCGGTGGCGGCTGCAGAGGAGTAGAAACAGCTGCAAATCTTTACTTTAATAAAAGTATACGTGATTGTTCATTGGCAGAATGTGCAACAATAGCAGCTATAACCCAAAACCCTACGGCTTATAATCCTTTATATCATCCGGAAAATAACAGAGAACGTCGTGAAACGGTTCTCCAGGAAATGCTTGAGCAAAATAAAATAACTTACGAAGAGTTTAATCAGTCAATGGCAGAGTCTGAATCCATGAAATTTGAAGACTATTCAAAAAAATCAGCAGAAGAAATAACCTCAGCTCAAGTGCATAATTGGTATATCGAAACATTACTCAGAGATGTAGCCAGTGATTTATGCGCAAAATACAGTATAGGAAAAGCTGCAGCAGAAAATATGATTTATTCCCAAGGACTTAAAATATATTGCGCAATGGATCCTAAAGCCCAATCTATAGTAGAAAACTCAATGAATGATACTTCTGTGATGCCTTCCGATAAAAATTTAGAGCTTGGATATACTATGATGGATTTAAACGGTAGAATTTTGGCTACTATCGGATCTCGAAAAGAAAAAACGGCAAATCTTCTATATGACAGAGCT
>CAKUYF010000040.1 GCA_934702115.1 uncultured Eubacteriales bacterium
GACTATAGGTAACCGGGAATGGTGCACTTCTCAAGCTACGTCCTCACTGTTAAACGCTGACAAATCTTCAGCGGACCCTCCTCCTCTTGCGATTATTAATATGTCTACGCATTTATTATCATTAAAATATTTAATTCCTTCAATTATTTGTTTCTCAGCTTTTTTGCCTTGAACATTTACAGGATATAAAATTATCCCGCACAGAGGGTAACGTCTTTCTACGACTTTCTTTATGTCTTCTATTACTGCACCTGCCGAAGAAGTAATTACCCCTAATTTTTTGGGATATTTAGGAAGCTCTCTTTTACCTGATTTTTCAAATATTCCTTCCTGAAAAAGCTTTAATTTTAGATGTTCTAAATCAAGGTATGATTTTCCCAAACCATCACTATATATTTTCTCAGCGTAAAGCTGATACTGCCCTGAAGCTTCATAGCACCTTATATTGCCTTTTACTACTACACTCATTCCATTACTAATATTTAATTCCAGCTTGCTAGCATTACTCGCAAACATTACCACTTTCAAAAGACTATCAGATTCTTTTAAAGAAAAGTAGACATTGCCTGTTGCATAATGAACCTTCAAATTTGAAATTTCCCCAGAAATAAATAAGCCTCTTAGATTTGTATCCGTATCCATTACGGCTTTTATGTATGAGTTAATCTGCGAAACAGTTATTGCATCTTCAAATTGCACTTAAAATTCCTCACTTAACAAATTAAGTTATATTATATCCTCGCTTGAATTATTTCCTTTATTAATAGAACTCAATATTCCATTAATATAAGAAGCATCTTCCTTCGTGCCATACTTTTTTGCAAGCTCTACTGCCTCATTTATAGATACACCCACGGGAGTGTCATTATAATAAAGCATTTCAAATATTGCAAGCCTTAGTATAGAAAGTACAATCTTAGAAAGACGATCTTTCTTCCAACCTTGCAGATGCTGTTCGATAGAATGATCTATATCGTCTTTTTTAGCTATTGTTCCTTCAAAAAGCTCCTTTGAAAAATTGCTTATTTCTTCTTTTCTTATGCTTTGAGCCAATGCTATTATCTCTTCTTTACTTTGTAATTCAAAGCTACTTTCAAATAATAAAATAAATGCTTGTTCTCGAGATTTTCTTCTGTTCATATAAAAATAAAACTCCTTTATAATATAACTTAAAAATATTACTTTTAAAACCCTACTCATTTAAATCCACTAAACCCACATTTACAAAGTACTTTACGCTTGTCCAAACATCATTGTACCCTTCTATAATAAGCTTAACAGGCATTTCCATCGAACTTAAATTATCGTCTTTTCCTTCAAAATCAATTTGTGCAGTTACATCCGACTGCTTTAAATTAACTATAGATTTAGCCGATCCTATTAAATTTACGTTTATACTCCCATTATACACCTTTACCTTCTTATTAGGTGGAGAATTTAAAAAAGAAAATCTGTTAACATTAATATTCCTATCCTTAAATAGCGACATATTCACCTCCACTTCTGCTGAGTATACATTATTTAGACTTCTACACCCTTGCGGTAAAGAAATCGGAAGAGTAAATTTACTGTTTTTTATGTTAAGTGAAGTAAAATCAATCGGATCCAGCTCTAAATTCTTAATACCCGAAACTATACTCTCCGGCCCTGCAATCTCAAGCTTTTTGGGATTAACTCTAATTATATCTTTATATTCACCCGAAAGATCAATACCTTCAGGGAGATTTGAAAAAATAGGCTTAATGGGAACTTCCTTTTTCATAAGTACAGGGACACTTACTTCTACTTCATAAAAAGTGCTTGTAATCATTTCATTAGTTATAGCTTGACCATAAGCATCATACATAATTATAGGCAATTTCAAAGTCAAAGGCTCACTCACTTCACCCGGAATGCTTCCTTTTACTGCTACTTTTTTAATTTTAGATATTTCTGTCTCAGGCCCAGAGAGTATAACCGATGAAGTCGATAAAACCGTGTTCCCTACAAAATATCCTGACTTAGCACTAAAATCTATTTGGGACTCAATGGGAAATTCGGCTTCTCTATATCTATCTACCATAACTGTTATTACTGATGGTTTAACGTCGGAGGCAATAGTGTAGTCTTTAAGTATACCTACTTTTTTTGCAGAAAGCTCCAGAGTGTAATTTCCTGGAGACATTATAGTATTTGCTGCTTGAGGAGCAGAAACCTGAATATCATTTTTAGTAAGTTGACCTACAATCATCCTATTACCTTTTACCTCTACTCTTGCAGTAATATCTTGACCGCTGAAAATTTTAAGTCCGTCTTGAGTAGCACTATCCGATAAGGTTATATCAACTGGAATATCTGAGATAGTAATAGGAATATTTTCAGTACTGTTAGAAGAAACTACAACCCATATTATAAAAGAACTTATAATGGAAAATACAGCTACAAATTTATTATTATAAAAAAGATGTCCTATTTTAATCTTTTTAATCTTCTTTCCAATATCACTAATATTAACCATTATTCTTTTCCTTTCTAAAAGAACTTAATACCTTATGGTATTTTCCATTTTTAGGCTGATTAAGAAGGTACTTCTCAAGATTTCTTTTGAAAACGTCTATATCAGTATAACTCTTAATTACACCATTTACTACAATGGAAATTCTCCCTGTTTCTTCAGATACAACCACTACTACAGCATCCGAATTCTCACTCATTCCTATAGCGGCTCTATGGCGAGTACCTAATTCTCTACTTACATTTTGGTTGCGAGTTAAGGGCAGAATACACCCTCCTGCACACAAAACTCCTTTTCGAATTATTAAAGCTCCATCATGCAAAGGAGATTTTGTATAGAAAATATTGCAAATAAGAGGTACGGACGGTACAGCTTTTAAAATCGTCCCTGTATCAATTACATCTCCAAGCCGTGTTTCCCTCTCAAATACTATTAAAGCTCCCATTCTTTCATCACTAAGAGATAAAACCGATTCAGCAGTTATATTTACAATCTCTTTATACTTTTTACCGCAAGACTCTTCTTCACTTACCATATTACCTAAAGGACCCCACCTGGCAATTTTACTCCTTCCCAATTGCTCTAAAATTCTTCTGAGCTCAGGCTGAAATACCACAAGCAAACCAAATACACTAAACTGAAAAAAATTACTTAAAATCGCACCTAACATTCTAAAATTCAGTTGACACGCTAAAAAATACGCACATAATATTATTATTATACCTTTAACTAACTGCCCAGCACGTGACTCACGTATAATTTTTATAAGGTGATATATCAAAAAGGCTACAATAACTATATCTAAAAAATCAAATATATTAAATGTACGAACAAAACTGCTTAATACATTCATCACTCCCATACTTAGTTACATTTTCCTTTCTGTCTATTTTCTATTTAGGTATATTTAAAATTTCGATCTAATCAAAAACTTAAAGCATCGAATTGTTATACTTCGATACTTTATTGATTTTACCATATTTTATTTTAGTTTCAAATAACTCTTTTAAATGAAGAAAAAGAAAATTCAAAATCGTTTTTTATTTGTACTAAACACGTGCTTTTATACTTCTGACTGAGTCTATAAACTTATTAATTTCATATTTTGTATTGAAGACTGACGGACTTACTCTGACAGCACCTCTTTCAAGTGTCCCTAAATACTCATGCGCCGCGGGTGCACAGTGCAAGCCAGTCCTTACTTCTATACCCTGCGAATCCAGAATTTTACCTACTTCATCACTTATATAACCTCTAATATTAAAACTTAAAACCGGAACAAAATTTTCACATTTAGGTCTTGGCATATAAAGCTCTACACTCCGTATATCTTTAAGTCTATCATAAAGATATGTTAATAAATCCATTTCATGCTTAAATATATTAGATACTCCTTTTGATTTAACAAATTCTATTCCCGCACCAAGCCCAGAAATTCCGGCCATGTTTGGAGTACCGCTTTCAAATTTTTGAGGCATCTCCTTTGGTTGACAAAAAGTCATAGAATTTGTTCCTGTACCTCCTTCAATTATCGTATCTAATTTATCTCCCGAGTGAGTAACTAAAATTCCGGTACCCATGGGTCCGTAAAGCCCTTTATGACCAGCAGCACAAAGATAGTCTATTCCAAGCTCAGAGACGTTAATCGGTAAAACTCCTGCAGATTGCGCAGAATCTACCAAAATAGGAATCTCATAAACCTTGGCAAGTGCAGCTATTCTTTCAATAGGCATACGCACTCCCCAAACATTGGAAGCATGTGTACAGATTATTAATGCAGTATCTGAATTTATAGCTTTCCTAAATGCATCTACAGTCTTTTCAGGTTCCTCGGGATATACATTTACAGTTGTAAAAGTAATTATATTCATCTTTTCTAATTTACGCAAAGGCCTCATTACGGCATTATGTTCCATACACGACGTAACAACATGATCACCTGGTTTTAAAAATCCTTTTATTACTATATTCAATGCTTGAGTACAATTAAGTGTAAAAGCAACGTCTTTGACATCATGTGCACCAAAAAAATTTGCTGTGAGTTTTCTACATTTATCAATTTCTAACCCTGATTCTCGAGACATCGTATGGCCACTTCGACCCGGATTAGCTCCATATTTCTTTAAGGCATATTCAACTGCTTTTGTTACTCTCATCGGCTTAGGATATGTTGTTGCCGAATTATCCAAATATATCACATTTTTACCTCCCGTCATTTTTAAATAAATCAAAAATATTCATCAAAATCTAAAAATTCACTAAATATATTTTACAAATAATGCTTCAAAGAAAAGAGAGTTTAACTTAGTACCTTAAAGTTGTAAAAGTATAACTCATCATTTCTTTTACTTCTAGCATAATATGAAATAATGTTGCAAATTGATAAAACTACGTACCATAAGGTACGTAGCTATATTTTACAAGACTCAATATTACCCTAAAAGACAAACCGCATAAGCTTTTATTCCCTCTATACTACCTGTAAACCCAAGCCCTTCCTCTGTACTTGCTTTTATATTTATACTCTCTGATCCTATATCACACACTTTAGCTATATTCTCTCTCATTTTCGGAATATAAGCTTCTAATGTGGGCTTTTGAGCTATAATAGTAGAGTCAATATTGCCTATTTTATAGCCTTTATCATAAATGATTTTACAAACTTCTTCTAGAAGCTTTAAACTATCTGCATCTTTATACTTAATATCATTATCAGGAAAAAGCTTGCCTATGTCTCTCATGCCTGCCGCTCCAAGCAACGCATCAATAATTGCATGGATAAGAACGTCCGCGTCCGAATGGCCTAAAAGTCCAAGTGAAAAATCAACCCTAACTCCACCTAATATTAATCTTCTATCTGGTGAAAACCTATGCACATCATATCCAAAACCAATCCTTAGCATAAAGAATTCCTTACTTTCAATTTTTTAATTAGAATTTTAAAAATCAATTTTAGTAACCTAAAAATTTTATTTCATAAATTACTGTAAATAATTTCTATTCCAATATTGCAATTAAAATATTAACCTCATTCTAAATGATAACATCAAACAAGCTTTTAGAATTTTCTAAAGTTTGTCTGTAAACGTCCTCTAAGCGAACATCCTTTATTTCCGCTACCCTCTCAGCTACAAACTTTATATAAGACGAATCACATCTTTTACCTCTAAACGGTACAGGTGCCAAGTAAGGAGAATCAGTTTCAAGGACTAGTTTTTCAAGCGGAACGTTTTTCACAACTTCAACTATATTTTTAGCGTTCTTAAACGTTACTACTCCTCCAATACCTAAATACATTCCAAGTTTTATAATTTCTTTTGCCATTTCTAAGCTTCCGGAAAAACAGTGTACTACTCCTTTGGGATGATATTTCTTTAAAATATTTAAGGTATCCTCGTGAGCTTCACGATCATGAACGCTCACTGGAAGCTTATGTTCTAAGGCTAGTAATATTTGACTCTCAAACAATATCTTTTGTTTTTCTTTATTTTCCGAACAAAAATTATAGTCTAATCCTATTTCTCCAACAGCAACTACTTTTTTATTATCCAAAATCAATTTTTTAAGTTCATAAATAGAATCATCTATTTCATCCGGAATATTTTCAGGATGAATTCCAACAGCACTATAAATATAAGAATAACTTTTAGAAAGCTGAATTGATTTTTTTGAAGATTCTATATCTACGCCTTGATTTATTATTCCAACTACATTTTTTGACGGAAGATTCAATAACAATTCTTCTCTATCTGCATCAAAAGCTTTATCATCATAATGAGCATGTGTATCAAATATCAAGTGCTACATTCTCCTTTTTATATGAATTTTGATTCAATCTAGCTAATCTTGCTCCCCGCCGGAACGGAATCATCTAAGAAAACTACAGCGACTTTTCCCTCGGAATCTTGTGATGCTAAAATCATACCATGACTTTCTACACCGCAAAGCTTAACAGGCTTTAAATTTGATACTATAATGACCTTTTTGCCAACTAATTCTTCCGGACTATAAAACTGTGAAATACCTGAAGCTATAGTCCTATTTTTTTCTCCGTCATTAACCAATAGCTTTAAAAGTTTTTTAGACTTTTTTACTTTCTCACACTCTAATATCTCGCCCACAATTAACTGAGATTTTAAAAAATCTTCAATGTTTATAAGGTCGCAGGATTTGTTTTCTACTTTTTCTTGAGAAGCTTTTAATAAATTATCAAGTTCTTCCATTTCGGTCTTTACGTCTATTCTTGGAAAAAGATTGCAATTTTTATGCACTGTAACATTTGAAGGTAACATTCCCCATTGCTTAATCACTTCCCATTTGCAAATACTTTCTTTAGCACCTATCTGACTTTGAATGGCTTTAGCTGTACTCGGCATCACGGGTGAAATAAGCACTGATACTATTCTTAATGCTTCGCATAAATTATATAAAACTGCTGCAAGCCTCTCATATTTTTCTTTGTTTTTTCCAAGCTCCCAAGGCATAGTTTCGTCAATGTATTTATTACACTTAGAAATAAGCAACCATACATCTCCTAAGGCAGATGAAAACTTAAATTTATCCATTTTAGATTCATACTCTTTTACTGTATTTACTGCAAAGGTAGCTAATTCGTTATCTAAAACCCCGATCTTTTGCTTCTCGGGAAGTGTGCCTTTAAAATATTTCTCTACCATTGAGACGGTGCGTGAAACTAGATTTCCTAAATCATTAGCTAGATCAAAGTTAATCCTTTTTACAAGAGCTTCGTTACTAAAATAACCATCCAATCCAAAAGGTACTTCTCTCATCAAGAAATATCTCAATGTATCAGCACCATATCTATTACATAAAATTTTCGGATCAACTACATTCCCTTTTGATTTTGACATCTTACTTCCATCACCGAATAAAATCCAACCATGACTGTAAACTTGCTTTGGTAAAGGCAAATTAAGTGCCATAAGTATTGCCGGCCAAATTACAACATGAAATCTGACAATTTCTTTTCCTACAAAATGAACGTCTGCAGGCCAATATTTTTTAAAATCAGTATCGTCATTACTGGAATATCCTTGAGCAGTAATATAGTTCGTAAGTGCATCAAGCCATACATACACAACGTGTTTGCTATCAAAACTAACTGGTACTCCCCAATTAAAGCTGGTTCTGCTTACACATAAATCTTCAAGACCTGATTCTATAAACTGAATCATTTCGTTTTTGCGACTCTCAGGCTGAACAAACTGAGGATGACTTTTATAGTAATCCAGTAATTTGTCAGCATACTTAGAAAGTTTAAAAAAGTATGCTTCCTCCTCCATCCATTTCACTTCACGTTCACAATCAGGGCACTTCCCATCTTTTAATTGATTGTCTGTAAAAAATGATTCACAAGGTGTACAGTACCATCCTTTATATTTTCCTTTGTATATCTCACCTTTTTCATATAATGTATTGAAAATATGCTGAACTGCTTC
>CAKUYF010000041.1 GCA_934702115.1 uncultured Eubacteriales bacterium
CAAAAGAGTATCCCGCTAAATACGACGGAAATAATGAGCCTTACTATCCGATTAATGACTCTAAAAATACCAAGCTTTATGAAAAATATAGATCGCTTGCTGAAAAAGAACCGAGAGTTATTTTCTGCGGTAGACTCGGTGAGTATAAATACTTTGACATGGATAAAGTCATTGAGAATACTCTTAATTTAGCAAATAAAGTTCTTTAAGATAAAATTGCCGTTACATTTGATACTAAGTGTAACCGGCAACATTTTTTAAATTAAGTGATATATAAATAAGGGGGGCTTTCATTGAAGAAAAAATTCTTAACATTTTTTATTAGCTTTGCTTTTATCTTTTCGGTTTCAAATTTTGCCTTTGCAAATGGGGAAGTGCCTAATACTTCGGCAGTGGAGAAATTTTCTTCCTCAAATGTAGACGAAAACAAGTTCGAGTGTGAAGCTAATTGCGTTTTATCTATTGGTCAAAACTGTAAATCTGCATATCACATTCAAAGATGTGGTAAACGCTTTCAGGCTTCTCCTCTTGATTGGATGCGTGATTATTCTTTAGATACTGCACTTCATCTTTTTAAAACAAAATTTTTAGATTTTTTCGACGAAGTACAAGAAATAGGTGTTTATTATAATTATGAAAAAAATATATATGAAAAACACGTAAAAGATACTAAAAATGAAATTCTATCAGTTCATCATTTTTCAGCGTATAAGCCCTTAAATGAAGAACATAAAAAATTCAGAGAAATTATGTTGAACAGGGCAAGCAAAATTGATAACATCTTAAACGATTCCGATTCCATCGCTTTACTTTACAGTCATGAATGCATGGATAGTAAATTTCCTGAGGATGGAAAGCTTACTGAGTTTTTAAAGGAATTCAGCAAAATTTATGCTAATAAAAAGATATTCTTAATCGTTACTAAAATTGATACTGTTAACGACATTGAAAAAAAGGTGTTGTTTGAGGAACACAATCTTAAAATAATTAAATTTACTTTTAGAGATTGTGGTTCAAATTGGACGGGGGATCATGATGCTTGGGATCAAGTTATGAAAAACATAAAACTTGTGAAAAATAATTAGAAAGCTAAAATACCCATTACCTGATGAGTTTATTTCATCAGGTTATTTTTATAAAATATTTAGATTGTTTAAAAATGTACTTGATTAAAATTAATTAATAAGTATAATATACAATAATCAATGTAATTATTTATATCAAAGATAGCATAATAAAATAAGGAGGATTTCAAATGTTAAAAAACAAAAACTTAAGCGGTATATTGAATGGATTTATAGTATCATGCATATCGGTTATTTTTCTTATGCCGTCTGTATTAGCAGATGATAGCGTTACCAGTGGAGTGCCCGTCTCTGGTTATAAGCATACATACCATACTAAAATCAGTGGAGCAGCAGACATCACAATAAATTACACTAAAGAGAACGGAGAGCTTGATCATAAAGGGTATGATAAAGTAACCTATGAATCAGAATTTGTTAAAGGCAATTTGTCTGATAGTGAAGTTCAGGCAGAAATAGCAATTTACGAGAAAAAAGTTTCAGAAAGAATCGCTAATGCTAAAGTTTTATCCTCCGGTAAGCATGAGGGGATGGTGTTTGATCATTTTGAAAGTTCGAACATAATAGGTACAGACGAAAATTTAACAGGTAGTATAAGCAAAAATTTAGATGTACATGAATATCAAGTGTATAATATTAATCATAAGTACACTATAGAATTACCATGTGAAACTGAAGTAAAAAGCGATTTTAAACCTCAGATCGTAAAAGGAGCCAATTCTTCATGGACAAAAGGTCTCAATAAAGGACTTGAATTCAAATCAAACGCGGATTATTCCGGGTTTCTCAGTGTGATAGTTGACGGAAAGGAAATTGACAGTAGTTGCTACAAAAAGAAGGCAGGAAGTATAATAATTACTTTAAAACCAGATTACTTAAAAACATTATCTTTAGGTAGCCATTATGTTATAATCAAGTCTTTACAAGGTGAGGCGCTTACCAATTTTATAATTAAAGAAACGAAAGTTGAAAATAATAAGTTAAATAATGAATCCAGGGAAAATAATCCTATATTTTTTAAAACCTCTGATAGTACTAACTTAGGTTTATGGATTGCTCTTTCAACTGTAAGCGGATTTGCATTTTTATTTCTGATTATTAGCAGTAAAATTAAAAGCGGTAAAAATAGTATTTGAATTATTAAAGCTTCCCACAGTTAAATTTAGAATTACTGTGGGAATTTATTTTTGCTATTCTATATCGTCAGTAGAACCGATAAATTTTTCAAGTGTTTTAAGATAAGCATAAGCAGTGTTTACGTTTAGTTCGGGTGTGTAATCTTTAATTACATATTCTGTATGTATGAAAATATTCATAGATTTATTGTTTTGAAGGGCTTCTTTTTCGCAAAGCCTTTTTTCTTTACTAAGGTAAGAAGCTACTTCGATTATGCTTTTACTGTTTGTGATGTTATTTACACTTACTATTCTGTGATAACTTGTTGTAATTCCGCTGTTAAGAGATACTGATTTTATTAATGCCATGGTTTTTTCCTCCTGATGTTTAATTTTTGTATCCTACAATTTTGTAAATAGATAAATTTCTTTCGAACGTCATTGTGTGAACATTTGAAGTGTTGGTTGCGAAAAATGAATCATTGTCGTTGTTCCAAGTTACGGATGTATCTGCCAAAGTTATAACTCCTGTGAAGGTCATGACTGTATTGGTAGGGGAGTAGGCACAGCTCGAAAATATATTAACACTTTTTCCATTTGGATCATAAACTGTTTGAGTTGAAAAATATCCACCGTTAGATTTAAAAAATATATCTATATACTTGAAATTTTCCACACTTTCACTAAGAGTAACAGTTCCGCTGGTTCCATTATCATTTGAGTATAAAACATATCCTATAGATTTGCTGTTAACTTCATTAATCGCTTCTACTAGGGTATTTTTGTTTGTTGTAGCAAGATTAGTAGTTGAACCTATACTTTGAGAAAAACCTTGAGCTTCATTTATAGCTGATATTAGGGCGTTGAATTCGGAAGTGCTCTCTATTGCCTCTGAGAAGTCTGCGTCTTCTGCAACTATTATTTTTAGTCCAGTTACCTTTAAGAGTTCATTGTCTGAGTCGAAAATTTGAAATTCACATTCTAATATCCCAGGGACGCTTAAGGCTTGAGATGTAAGTTCAGCCGTTACTGTATTGTTTGCGGTGTCAACAGTACAGTAATTAAATATCATAGTGTCATCCGGTTTTTTTACATAGAACGTAATAGAATAATTGGCTAGATTTATATTGTTTTGATCTTCATTTTTAAATGAAGCTTCAATATATCTTACGTCGATTTCTCCTCTGTTAGCATAAAGGACTATATTGTTGACCATAAATTAAATTCCTCCTTGATAATTATTAATTAAAAAATACACCTCCTCATAATTCGTAAAAAAACAAAAAATAATTGCCTATTAAAAGGCAACTATTTAAAATAAAATTTATAACTAACAAATGGTATATATTAAGGAAACTAACATTTCATCTTATGGTACGGATGACAGGACTCGAACCTGCACAGCAAAACCACTAGGACCTAAACCTAGCGCGTCTACCAATTCCGCCACATCCGCTAACTGGAACAATCACGTCCCTATTATATCATAGCTTAAATTTATTTACAAGCAGAAAATTTAAAATGTTTTTATATTAAATAAAGTCTAAAAAGACCTTTCCGTTTTTTGAAAAGATCTTTTTATTTAAAGTTTTTATACTATCAAATGAGTCAATATTATTTTATCAACTTAACTTAGCGGCTTTTAATATTACTTCAATGCTACGTGGTGCAGAATTTGTGAATACATATTTTCCTGCTCCTAGTAGTCTATCATTAGTGGTGAGGTTGTTTAATTTGGATCCTTGATTGAATATTCTTCGTTCTTCAGTACCACCGAGGAAACCAAATGTTTTACCTACTGTTCTTGGTCCTCCTTCTCTTGAATTCTCCACGTAATTACTTTTATAATTGGTTGAAGCATGGTGTTCTTTAATCTTTACAAGATGATTTATAAAAATTTCAGGTAAAAGTCTTTTAGCTTTATCGCCAAAAATGTTAAGATCTCCATTACCGCTCGTGTCGAACCACCAGTTTTGGCAAGCATATATTTTCCTTGCGTTTTCATCGGATATTCCAGCATCTTGGCAGTATTTAAGGAATTGGCTAATATCTTCTATAAAATAGCCGTAATAGGTATAAACATAACTATAACGATAAATCTTTAATCCAGGTATTGTATATGCACTTTGTTTAGCAGTGTCTGCTGATTTTCTAAATTCATCTAACATACGCTTATTTTCTTCATTAGTGGCTTCAAAAAGATTAAGGTGATTTATATCTAAAATCATGTGGTTTTTAATATACTCTTTTAATGTTCCACTAATGCTAGCAATTGTAGAGTAGCTTTTAGTGCTCACAGAGCCAACGTCCAAATATATAGGAGTAAGTTGTTTTGCTTTAATTTGCAAGCGTTCTTCATCATTTATAATAAAGGTATCAAATTTATTCTTGTCTACTATATAGTAAGTGTATTTACTGGTTTTTGGATCACAGAATATCATCATGCCTGTTTCTGCAACTGAATCGGAAATAAGCTTCATATTTTCCGAGTTTTCATAAAATCTTAAGGGTTTTTGAGCATGCTCAATATAGTCATTTTTAGTTGTTTCATTAGAGTTTGATTTTTCAGGAGTACTTCCAAGGTTTAAAAATTCCCTTAATTCAGCCTCACTCATTTTAGGGCCGGTTAGTTTCTCTATAAAAGCTGTATCTTTTGAATTTCTCTCAAATACTTTATCGAAATCATCTATAGCTTGGGTTAATTCACTTGTAGTCAATCCCGCCAGATTAACCAATACTCCACTACGCTCTAAATGGGGAGAGAATGGTCTAAATTGACAAGTTGCACTAATTATATTAGACCCTGCAGACATACCATGAGAATGCCCGAATACACTGGTTGTTTTTGGAGCGGCACTTTCTAGTTTAATTAGAGCAGCGGAACCAAGAGTACTAGTTTGTGTGTCTACTAAGATATGTCCATTGGTGCCAGTGGGATAGGCTCCCTTATCTTTTGAAGTTACATTTATATTAATTCCCTTTTGATACGGAGTAAATCCAGTCAAACGTGCTGCTGCATTTAAAACATTTGTGGATGCGTCGTTTTTATTTTCACGAACTTCTAGTCCGTTAAGCTCATCCCAGTTAAACTTAAAGCTATGTGATGAGGTTCTACCAGTCCATTTATCAGTTTCAATACCTGAGAAAATCTTTTTATTGGTGTCACTTCCAGCGATGTAAGGTAATGTAATCATTACTGTTTCTCCATAGGCTAATGAAGAGGAAGTGTATTCTTTTTTAGGAGTTAATCTTACCTCATTCTTTTCTTTGTTATAATCAAATTTCAAGACTCCCAAATGCTCAAGAAACAATACATGAGCAATAGTTCTTCTAGCTTCTATAGGACTGCCTTCATCTTTAAGAGCATTCAAGATTACTTTCTGATTAATTTTTTCATTAACTTCAAACAATTTATTATAAGCATTTCTATTTGTATCATTATCTGGTAATTTACTTGCTTCATATATAATATGCGAAAGGACATATCTTTTTTGAGGATCATATATATTAGCGCTTTCGTCCGATTCCAAGTAAAATTGTTCTAATGCTGCACAGATTCCGTCAATTCCATTATGTGTATCTAAAACATATGCCGTCAGTTTGTCCAGTTCAGTTTTATCTATTTTAAGGACAACGAGATTTTCATCAGATATTCCATTTTTTAAATTTTTTTCTAAATTTTGAATTTCTTTAGCTGTTAAATTTTTGGTAGTAACAGATTCTAATTCCTTTAATACATTCTGAGCTATAGCTTCCGTATCAGTTGGGTTATCTGATAATGGTTTAACAGTGGGTTCAGGATTTGGGTTGTCATTTCCTGTAGATGGATTTTTAGAACTTTTGTTTTTCCAAATAGCAAATGCTGCTATGGTAGGAATACCCAATGCTCCGGCAAGTGCCAACCACTCTTTTAAAGTAATATTTTTTAATTTATTCTTGAGTTCTTTAAGCTTTAAGTTATTGATTCCTATTTTATTTTCAGCTAATTTAGAAGTAGTTTCTTCTTTAGCAAAACAGCTTATTTGCGGCACAAGGCTAATCGCTGATAAGGTAACACATAAACTGTTTCTTAAATTTCTTTTCAACATATCGTTCCTCCTTTTTAATCTAATATTATTATAATATATTTATTCCAAAAAGTCAATAGGTATTTTAAATTATTATTAAAAATGTGATAAATTATATAAAGCTTCGAATTTAAATCGAAGCTTTACGATGAAAATGGATATATTAATAAATTGTATTTTAAAATTTATTATAGAGATTAGATTATTTAAAAGTTTTTAATATTTTTTGCTTACAGTATATAAATGTTAGAATTAAAATAATTAGAAATAGAATTAAAAAAGATATAGCAGCTAATGAATTGTGATTAGGTTCTGTATTTTTATCTACTAAGGCATATAGGCTAAAATGATCGGTTTCAAAATGGCAATAAGTTTTTCCGTTTATATCTATTAAACTTTCTTCAAATGAGTCATCATCTGTATCACCCTGTTGAACTCTATAAATATCTATATCTTCTTCTGACTTATCAAAATTTTCTGGCAAAGGAATATTAATTGTAACTGATCCTTTAGGTTGAATTTCCTTTCCGGTTGAGTCTATAACAGATATGTCGTAAAAATTTACACGTTCTAAAGTATTTTTTATACTTGTATCAAGTTGTCCATAGATTTCTTCTAGGTTATCAAATTTTTCAGAAGATGACATTTCTCCTTTTGGAGTAACCTTTAATTGTGCATCTTTCGGAAATACTCCAGGTTCAGCTTGGATAATTATGCCCGTAGAAGAGTCTGCTTGTTCAAAATCGTTTTTATTAATTTTTACACTATAAAAATCACTGAGATCTGAGATATTTCCGGCATTGTCTATAACCCTTGCGGCTATTTTGTTAGTATAGTCGCCACTTTTATTTATAATAAAGCTGGGTTGTTCATTCCAAGGAAGGGAATTAAAAGTTTTTCCGCCGTCAATGGTATATTCAAATTTTGATATTCCACTGCTTCCACTTCTATTTGTAGTGCTTTTGTCTTTAGACATTACATATACTTTAACGTCTTCCTTGGTCAGAGCATTCAAATTTCCTAATAGCTGAGGCTTATTGGGTTTTTCCTTATCTATCTTATCTATAACAATTTCTTCATTGTATCTGTTTACATTCCCTGCGTTATCTTTAACACATAAAAATCCAGCCGGGATTTTTTGATTTGAATCATATACTTTAAAATTATCAGATTGCCATGAAATTCCGCCATCAAAGCTGTAGGAATTTATACCGCTTAAAGATTCTTGAGCTTTTATAATTAATGATACATTATTATTAACCCAAGTGGAAGGATTGCCGTATATAGAGGTAATGGTGGGTAAAGTTTTATCAATTTTTACACTAGCCCAATCACTAAGTTCTGATGTATTTCCTGCGGTATCTGTCACTTTCACCGCTATTAAATTAGTGTAGTCTCCATTTGTTGACACAGTAAAGGAGGGTTGTTGATTCCAAGAAGATTTTTTAAAAGTTTTTCCGCCGTCAAGAGTATACTCAAAATAAGATATGTTACTATTTGCGTTCTCATTTGAAGCGGAGGCATCTTCCGAAGAAACATAAAGCTCTACATTTTGATTAGTCCACATATTGGAACATCCCAGAATTTGAGGCTTTGAAGGTTTTAACTTATCGATTTTATTTATTATAATTTCTTTATCGTAAGAA
>CAKUYF010000042.1 GCA_934702115.1 uncultured Eubacteriales bacterium
GCTAGTACCATAGCTGTATTATACATTAAACAATAGTGTAGCGAAAATTTATATTACTTGCAGTACTGCGTTCACTAATTTGCTTAAAAAATGTTAATAGTTCTTGTTTAAAGGACTTATCTAACTTACTATCTAATCCTCTTAAAATTATATAAAGCGACTCTTGTTTTCCTCTTTTATAGACACATAAATGTTCCTCGAAACAATCTTTTCCATGAAAACATTCAAAGCCAAGCTTAGAGGATATTTCCTCCAAAAGATCATAAAAACTGCTGTATTGATCCAAATTTCCTAAATCGATCAATCTTTCTTTGTATGAAATATTTGCTGCAATATCAGAAATACCCGACTCAGAAACCTCTTCCACGTTTCCGCTGGCTAAAGTATTACCGGCAAAACCACTAAATAGAATAAAAATTCCAAACACCATGCCTGCTATCTTATTTAAATTTTTAAATTTCACTATAAAAACTCCTTTTCATTTTAAATATTTATTTCCATCTGAACTTACCAGTACAAAACACCTATAATGATCATAAGTAAAATATACTCTGCCATTATTAGTATTTCGCACAAAACGCAATACTCCACGTACTCCTTTTGAATTAAGTTGACGCATTCCGGAACCGCTTCTTTTCAGTATATCATATTCCATATAATTTCCATTTTGAAGTAAAGCATCTCTGTTATAAAATAAACCTTGTCCAACAGGTGCATGTGTATCTTGCACCCAATTTCTCTCTTTATAGAAATTAAATTCTTGCTCAATTAAACTAGGATCAAATTTATTCAGATTAAGCGGTTCTCCAAACCCTTTAGCAATATCTTGCAAATCACATTTTTTAACTATCTTAAGAGGTGAATCTTCCCTCACTTTAAGAACTTGAATGTTATTAAATACCAAACGAAGTACAATATTATGCTGTTTATTTAATCTCAATAAAATCACTTCTGCTTTTTTATTGCCTGTCCATTTCCGCTTGCCATTGAAAGCTCATCTCTTAAGTTCATTAACTCATTTAAATCATTCAATATCGCCATTTTTTACCCTCCCTTAGATATAATAATCACATTATTTAATATTTGTCAATGTTTTTTATAATAACGAAAGTTAAATTGACGTTTAAAATCTTATGCTATAAATATTTATAAATCAACAAACCAATGAAAAGCTATAGCAGTTTGCAAATTTTTGTTTCTTACTAACCATATCATTAGGGTTTGAAGTAAACATTAACGATAGGTAAATTAGACTATGCGGCACAATGGTTAGTATATATGTTAATAATATTCTAGATTTATTTTTAGGTCAAAAGTTATCAAAAAGAAATAAAAAATAACTTCTTTCATTTTTATCACGTCCGTTAAAAATATTTATTAAAATAGGATATAACATAAATTTTTAAATATTTATTATAACATTATTTTTTATTTGTATATATAAATTGATGTAATGGTATAGTGGAGCAAATTGCTCCAAGTACGAACATTACTCTACATAAAAGGATTAAAATTCCCTTACACGAAACGGAGTGTTCGTATAAGGGACGTTTGGTGGAAGCGAGGGGAATTGAACCCCTGTCCGAAAAACATTTGCATTAAGCTTTCTACGAGTGTATCTAATGGTTACGATTCCCTAAGTAATAAGTCCACTAGAAAACTTATAACTCAGGTATCCTCTTATTCATGACCAAAGATGAGGAAAACTTTGATTCACGTTCACCGCTAATGTTACACCCTAATCCAGTCGCGGTAATCTGAAATAGAATGTCGCCTAGATTTTTTAGGCTACAGCTAAAGTTCTGCTTCCTCCGGAAACAACTCTTAAAGCTGATTTTTTGTTGTTTGGCTTATCGCCATAAACTGATTTTCCATTTAATTAAAGATGTGACTTTTAAAGCAGTTCCACCTTGCTACTCGCTTACTTAAGCTCCTATTCCTCGTCGAACCCATTACGCTCCCATATTTAGAGTCAGTAACGCTGATTTTCCTTAAGAGCTCGTTCCATGTCACGTTTTGCAGAACGTCTTGCCATATCTTCACGTTTGTCATATAGCTTTTTCCCTTTGCACAATCCTACTTGCATTTTAACTTTCGGACCTTTAAAATACACTGAAAGGGGAATAAGTGAATAACCTTGCATTTTAACTTGACCAAAAAGACGATTTATTTCCTTTTTATGCAAAAGTAACTTTTTGACTCTTAAAGGATCTACGTTAAAAATATTTCCTTGCTCATAAGCTGAGATGTGAACTCCATTAGCAAACAATTCGCCTTGAACTACAGAACACCATGAATCCTTAAGATTTATATTACCTTTACGAATTGATTTAACTTCTGTACCTTTAAGCTCAAGTCCAGCCTCCAAACTCTCCACGACAAAGTAGTCATGGTAGGCTTTTTTATTTTTTGAAATAGTTTTTATAGAATTATTAACCATTTAAGATACCTACCACCTTACTCGTCTATTTTAATTCACTTATTACACTATTATTGTACCATAACTTTATTGAAATTTCAATACTTTTTTACGTAATTATTTATATTATTTATAAAATCCCTTGATTTATCATTGCGTCGGCAACTTTTTTGAATCCTGCAATATTTGCACCTGCTACATAATCATTCGGTTTACCATATTCTTTAGAAGTATTTGAAGCAGTTTTAAAAATATTTGCCATTATTTCCTTTAATTTATTATCTACCTCTTCAAAACTCCAGTTCAATTTTGAGGCGTTCTGACTCATCTCAAGCGCAGAAACGGAAACTCCACCGGGAGCGAAAAGAATACCATTGTTTTGAAGTAGTTTTATTCCATCTATGGAAACCGGCATATTAGCTCCTTCAGCGACGGCCATTATGTTATTATTTATAAGATTTTTTACACATTCTAAAGTAACTTCATTTTGTGTAGCACATGGCAAAGCAATTTCACAAGGAACAGACCACATAAATTTTCCTTCATGATATTTAGCAGAGGGTTTATATTTACAGTATTCACTTATTCTAAGTCTGCTAAGTTCTTTTATATCCTTAATCACTTTAATATCAATTCCTTGAGGATCATATATCCATCCTGTAGAATCTGACATAGTAACTACGTTTGCACCAAGTTCTATGGCTTTTTCTGCTGCGTGTATAGCTACGTTTCCGGCACCTGATACGCATACCGTTTTATTTTTAATATCCATTCCATTCTCTTTTAACATTTCCTGTGTAAAATACACAAGTCCGTATCCTGTAGCTTGTTTTCTTCCGAGGGATCCTCCGTAAGAAATGCTTTTACCTGTTAAAACTCCTCCTTCATAGGCATTTCTAAGGCGTTTATATTGACCGAATAAATATCCTATTTCACGTTCTCCAACTCCGATATCTCCCGCAGGGACATCTCTGTCAGGCCCTATATATCGGTATAATTCATTCATAAAGCTTTGACAAAAGTTCATTATTTCATTATCACTTTTTCCTTTAGGATCAAAGTCGCTTCCGCCTTTTCCTCCTCCGATAGGTAGACCGGTTAAGGCGTTCTTGAAAATTTGTTCAAAAGCCAAAAATTTTATAACACTTATATTAACTGAGGGATGAAGTCTAAGTCCTCCTTTATAGGGGCCAAGAGAATTATTAAACTGTACTCTATAACCTCGGTTAACCTGTACATTTCCTTTATCATCTTTCCAGGTAACACGAAATTTTATTTGTCGATCCGGCTCGGTAATACGTTTTATTATAGCCAACTCTTGATATTTTTTTTCTCGTTCAATTAAAGGCTTGACAGAAGTAATTACTTCTCTTACTGCTTGATGGAATTCTGTTTCACCAGGATTTGATTCTTCTATTTCTCTTATTTCTTTTTCTATATCTACCATAGATTTCACCGTTGCCTTTCATGAATTTAACTCTTTTACTTATTATTTATAATATACCTTTTAAATTTAAACTTCAATACTTTATATGAATTAAGCATTTCAATTTAAATATTAATTCTGTCTATTCTATTATATTACCTTAGAATTTTTTTATTTATAGAAATGAAAAAACTTTAAATTTTCTAATAATAGTAATTTAAGGATAAGTTTATAAAATTTATCTCCATATATATTTTTATATGTGATATAATCACTGGCAATAAATTATTTTTTGTAAAATATTTAATAAAAAAGGGGTAATTTAGGATGAGGTCAAGTTTTAAACAAAAAATAGCTTTAATTATTATGAGTGGTTTAACTTGTTGGAATTTTGGAGCTATTATCTCGGCTAATAGTGCAAATAATTTGAATAGTTCAATAACTGAAAATCAAGAAGCAAATAAAGAAGACAAGTACTTAGAAATATATGAAAATTTTTCAAAAAAATTCGGAATGGATAAAGATAAATTAATTGAATTACTTTCCCTAAGAGAAGGTGAAAATAATTTTAAACTTATTCCTATTTCAGATTCTGAAGAATTTACTGAATTTTGGAAAGATTTATTTGTTAGAGCGGACAAGAATTATATGAAATATTATGCCACAGGAAAATTAAAAACTGATTCTCAAGCTACAGCAGACTTTAACAGACGTTATAACCGGATGTGGAATTCTAATTCTAAAAAAAATATAAAGCCTTTTTCTATGGCATTTATTTCAGCTTTCAATGGAGATTTTGCAGGTGAGATAGTTATTGGACCGGTAAGAGGGGGGGAAAATGTTGTTCCTGAAATAGGTTATGTAACTTCCAAAAAATTTTGCGGAAAAAAGATTACTTCAAATAGCCTCAAAATTTTGATAAATTTTATAAAGCATCTTAATAAATCAGGAATTTATAATATAAAAACTTTAAGAGCTACTGCTCATTCAAAAAATAAAGCATCACAGAAAATTTTGAGCAAGTGTGGATTTAATGCTCAGAAGAAGCTGACATATTCATTTGGTAGAAGACCTACCAAAGAATACAGACTGTCAATCAAATAGTTAATATGTACATATAAATCAAATTTTCCCTCTTATACAAGGAGGTAGTGCGTATTTGTGATAATTAGGACGACCGGTATAATTACCATGGAAGAAAATTTCTAATTCCATCAGTCTACGTGCCAGTAATCCCTTTAAACATTTTCCTTGTGCGTGATGATACTTTAAAAACTCTCTGATAAAGCTTTCTCTGTCTATAAATCTAAGATCTTTTAAACAAGCTTGTCCTCTATTTACTTTTAGAAAGTCTCCATAACAATAACCGGTAACTCCGGAGTTGGTTTTAATATGATACCAACTCCCGTTTTCTTTTTCAGGGTTTAAAACGGTTACTCTTGTTTTATCGGGAAGTGCAGTTAATTTATTAGACTGAGAATTTGGATGCTGTCTAACAAAAAGTCCGTTTTCTGAATTTACTATTCCGTAATTATTTTCGCCACCCTTAATATTTAGTATTATGTTTTTTAAATTGCTATTACCGTAAATCCACATTTTACCTAAATTATATGTAAAACTCACCAAAGCGTCGAATTGATGTTGATTAAATTGGATATTATTTTTGACAAGTAAATCATTGACTGCAGCAACAAATCCTGAATTATTGAGTGTATTTACCATATCTGCCAAAGCTTCCTCTTTTGTAATGTTATTATAGAAAGCTTCATAAGATGGAATTACTTTTCCATACCCTATAGTGAGTACATTTACTACATCTTTATATACGTGTGGAACAAATCCTTCACGTTGCGAAATAAAATGTATTCCTTTATGACTTATATTTTTTCCGTTACCAGAAGTTTCTGCATGCTTATTTTTATCGTCCACATAAAAATAGGAGTATGAATTCTTACATTCTTTCCACTGCCCATTTATACAACTTACGGCTTTAACATTATAGATTCCAGGTTCAGGTAAAGATATATTAGTACTCCAAGAGCACCATTCTTGATTTGCTGATTTATTATAAATTTGGAGTACATTTTTATAATTTTGCTTAGTTATTTCAATTTTTACTGCCGTTGCAGACTTAGGAGTTAAAGCTTTGATTGTTACATTTAAATTAGAGCTTTGTGGATTAATATTACTATAAACACATTTAACAGGTTCCGCTTCTATAACATTAACAGTATAAGTAGCGGTACTATGATTTTGAGGATTAAAAATTGATACTTTTGCTTTACCCACTGAATTTGCATGAGCTATTCCATAAGAATTAATACTAACTACGGATGGATTACTGGATTGGCAAATCAAATTATTAAACACTCTGCGTCTAGAGGAAAGCAAAATGTCTTTCCCTAAAGGTAAAGAATAAGCTGAGCAAGGAGAAGCGGCAGATGAAGGAACTGAATACGAGAAGCAACCAAAAACTGTAAAACAACTGCTGATTCCACAAATACAACGCACAAAATAGGAATAAATTCTATTCTTATCAAAATTTAATAACATATCTGGAGTCATCCTCACTTTTTATTCTTATTTTTTAATCTACTTAAGGGTTCGAAAATTAACTTTCAGGCTTATAATAAAGTAACTCAACCAAACGATAAAATATAATTATCGTTTAAGTAACATTTATTTTTTATTAATCGCTATAGATAGAATGTAGTATGAACAAGTTTAAAATAATGAAAGTCTTTTCTCTATATAAACCATTTTGACAATTAGAATAAATATTTCCAATGCAGATTTAAGTTCTTTCGTGGAAGGAAAAGTAGGAGCCAATCTTATATTTCGATCCAGTGGATCATTTCCATAAGGATACGTTGCACCTGCAGGGGTCAACTTTAGCCCTAATTTTTTGCATAGTGTTACAACTCTTTTAGCGCATCCTTTTGAGGTATTAACACTAATAAAATATCCTCCTTTTGGTTCGGTCCAATTTAAAATTGGATTGCCTGAAAATTCATCGTTTAAGGCTTTAATGACAGTATCGAACTTTGGCCTTAAAATTTCTCTATGCTTTGCCATATGTTTTTTTAATTCTGATTTGTTTTTTAGAAACTTAAGATGTCTTAGCTGATTTATTTTATCTGAACCAACCGTTTTAAATGAATAATTATTTCTTAATTGGAAAAAATTTTTATTTCTACAAGCCAGAAATGCAATTCCTGCTCCCGGAATGGTTATTTTGGAGGTAGAGAAGAATACCAGCGGCAATTCTTCATTACCGTATTTTTCACATTCGGATATAATATCTAAAAGCTTAGGCGGATTATCGGTAAGGTCATGAACAAAATAAGCATTATCCCAAAACAATCTAAAATCAGGAGCCGCAGTCTTTAGGGAAGCTAAACGCCTTACTGTATCGTCTGAATATACAATTCCATCGGGGTTGGAATATTTAGGTACACACCACATTCCTTTTATAGAAGAATCTTTAGAGACTAGTTCTTCCACTACGTCCATATCAGGACCGTCCAATGTCATTTCTATAGGGATCATCTCTATGCCAAAATGCTCACACATTGCAAAATGTCTGTCATAACCGGGAGAAGGGCACAGAAATTTGATTTTTTCTTGTTTCATCCAGGGAGTATTACCGCAGACTCCATGAATCATAAAGCAAGAAATAGTATCAAACATCATACTAAGACTTGAATTGCCTCCTACTATAAAATATTCATGATTGATACCTGTACATTCAGAAATAAATTTTTTCATTTCCGGAAGCCCATCCAAAATTCCGTAATTTCGGCAATCCACATTATCTTTAGAAATCCAATCAGAATCTTTTCCTTCCGAGTTTAACAGATTAGAAGAAAGATCTAACTGTTCGGGAGAAGGCTTTCCGCGAGACATATCCAGCTTGAAATTTTTACTTTCAGCCTCTTTAAACTGCTCTACGTCTTCATTATACAAG
>CAKUYF010000043.1 GCA_934702115.1 uncultured Eubacteriales bacterium
TGCAAATATGGTTCAAGTGACAGAAATAGGGTCATCTGCATTTAATGGCTGCACAAGTTTAGGAGATGCCAAAATGCCTGCAGCAACAGAAATTGGAGGAAAAGCATTTTTTAAATGCTCAAGTTTAAAAACTGCAGATGTAAGTGGTATACTTACGATTTACACAGGAACTTTTTCTGGCTGCTCAAGTTTAACAACTGCCAATATGGATAACGTACAAACAATTGGGGACTATGCATTTAGTAGATGTTCAAGTTTAACAACTGCAGATATGCCTAAAGTACAAGAAATTGGGGACTGTGCATTTTATAACTGCTCAAGTTTAACAATTGCAAATATGCCTAAAGTAAAAGAAATTAAAAATAATTCATTTTCTGGTTGCAAAAATTTAGAAACTGTATATGCAGAGGATTATTATGATTATATTATTTCACGTAAGGATTCTTCATTTAAAAATTCCAAGGTGAATGTGGTAAAGGGAAAAATGGCTTAAATAAAATGAGTTTGGTTAATTATATAAGGTTATAAATAAGAAGGATCTTTTCATTTTGTAAGTGTGTGAAAAGGTCTTTTTAGTTTTTGATTATCGATAGATATGTTAAACAGCCTGATTATGGTTAAAAATAATTCGGTCTTCAAATGATCCATTTAACATGGTAAGGAATATTTTTTTAGTTTGATTTTCTGGAAAACAAGATTTATTTGGAATGGCAAGATAATCTATAAATTTGTGGGCTTAATTTCAGAAACTATAGTGAAATAAAAGATTGCAATTTTAAATTAAATAATTTTTTTAAAAAATGAATTAGCGAAGCTTTTGAGATTGCAATAGTAATTTTATTATCATTATTTATACAAAAGCAACAAAAACACTTGACAATATATAAAAATACTATATAATCATAAGTATATTCTGGCAATTTAATAATTAGTAATAAAATAATTAGGAGTGGTTTTTAATGATAAAATTGGGTGAAAAATCTAATGGACAGGTAAGTTTAATTTTAGAAAATTCTGGTTTCTCGGAGTTATTGGGCTTATTAAAAAATGGAGACAAATTCATTTCATTTAGCGAAACACAGCGTGTTGAAGTTGCGTCTATTGGGAAGATCACAATAAAGGGTAAGGACAACCCAGGGAGCCTTGCAAACGGTTTTAAATTTTTGCAAAATCTTAAATCCTTACAAGTAATTGACATACCCGAGGCTAAATGTGTTTCAAATAGAGAGGGTGTGTTTGGGGGAATTGAATCATTAATATCGGTCAATATGCCTAAAGTACAAACAATTGGGGAAAAAACATTTCTTGGATGCAAAAATTTGGAGACTGTAGAAATGTCTAACGTAACAACAATTTGCGGAAGAGCATTCTCTGGTTGTAAAAACCTAAAAAGTGCCAATATACCTAACGTGACAACAATTGAAACCGAAGCATTTTTTGGATGCAAAAATTTGGAGACTGTAGAAATGTCTAACGTAGCAAAGATTGGCGAGAGAGCATTTTTTGGATGCAAAAATTTAACAAATTTGAAGATATCCACTGACGTACAAACTGAAGATGGTGCATTTTTTGGTTGTGAAAAGTTGGAAATCTTAAAGATGCCTAGTGTAACAGAAATTGGGGATGGAGTATTTTCCAACTGCAAAAATTTAAAAACTGTAGATATGCCTAAAGTAATAAAAATTGGGGGTGCAGCATTTTCTGGTTGCAAAAATTTAACAATTGTCAATATACCTAGCGCAAAAGAAATTGGAAAAAGTGCGTTCCAGGCCTGCACTGCATTGCATGGTGTAGGAGTAAGTAAGGATGTGCTTGAAAAATTTAAAAAATCAGCATTTCCTAATTGTCCAGTGTCAGTGGAGACGGAGGAACCAACAATGTTTGAACGGATTAAAAGATTATTGGGTTATGGTCCAGTGTCATCCCAAAGGAAGAAGACACCAACAATGGATTATAGCACTTTATTTATAGGTGGTAAAAATGGAAACATTAGAGATTTTAAAGATTTAGAAGAAAAAATAGAAGCTAAATTGATTAATAAGTTAGCCGTTGTAAATGTTGTAATTGAGGATATGGATTCTATTCCGTCAAACGAATTCAATGGATTTATAGGATTAAAGAATGTAGAAATGAAAGGAGTAAAAGAAATTTCAAATTGGGGATTTCAGAATTGTAAAAGTTTGGAAGTTATCAATGCACCTAACGTAACAGAAGTAGGAAGTGGCGCATTTTTTGGTTGCACGAAATTAAAACTTGTAAATATGCCTAGTTTAACAAAATTGTACAATGAAGCGTTTTCTGGTTGCAAAAAATTAAAAAAGGTAAATATGCCTAACGTGGAATTCATTGGAGATAGCTCATTTAAGAATTGTGAAAATTTAATGGAGATAGTTATATCTAAAGTAAAGAAATTGTACGGTGAAGCGTTTTCTAGTTGCAAAAAATTAAAAAAGGTAAATATGCCTAACGTGGAATTCATTTTGGGGAGAACATTTGAGAATTGTGAAGAGCTAGAAATTGTAGAGATGCCTAAAGTAGAAAAAATAGAAAGTTTTTCATTTAGAGGCTGTAAAAGTTTAAAAACTGCCAAAATACCTAACGTAAAAATCATTACTCCTTTCACATTTAATGGTTGTACGAGTTTAACAGAAATTGATATTACTAATACAACAACTATTGATAATGAAGCATTTGAAAACTGCGAAAAATTAAGGGATGTTTCTATGCCTAATGTGGAAGATATTAACAAGGACGCATTCCGTAATTGTACTAGTTTAGAGAGTCTCTATATGCCGAAAGTAACTGAAATTTTATACAGTCCATTTGTAGGTTGTAAGAATTTAAAAAAGGTCGCAATGGATGGACGTATATTATCAGATTATGAAAATTTATTTACATCACTTAACAAAGATGTAGAACTAGTTTCGTTGGAAATCGATTAAATTGTTTTTATATTCCTTTCAAAATAATCTACTTCAGAAATTGGAGTAGATTTATATTTTTATTAGATATAAAAATTGAATAAAATAAATAAAAATAATTGACTTATTAAAAATATTATATTATAATTTAGTATGTTGATTGACTTGAAAATATTGTTATTATTAAAAGTATGGGGGGAAGAGTAAATATATGGATAACATAATTGAAGTGTTTGCTGAGATTTTTGAAGATAAAGAATTAATTAAAAAATTTATGCAAATTGATGATTTAGAAGAGATGTATAGGTTTTGTTTATCAATTAAAGGTGGATATACCCGTCGAGAGTTTGAAATCTTTTTAGAATCCTTAGTTAGAGTAAGTGAAGGGAAAAGTCCTCTTCCGTACACGCCCACAACTGAATTGGACGACGATGAAATTGAATTAGTATCAGGTGGAATTAGTCCGATAAAGAAATTGATTGCAGGAGGTTTAGCTGCAGCATCCCTATTTTCGAGTGGTATGAGTACCTTTGCGGCGCCAGCTTCTACCTTGAAGGCTTCAAATTCTGTTTCTAAAAAGGCAAGTAAGAAGTCCGAAGTTGGAGATAATTCATGGTGGATAACGAAAAAAATCAAAGGCATTGGAAGAGCGCTTTGGAACCATAAAGGAAAGATTACTTTAGGGCTTTCCGCACTGGCACTGGTTTACTATGCATATCAACGTTGGGGAGATACAAGTGCTGCCGATATGGCTAAGATCAAAAATGAGATGCGTAAACAAAAGCAGGAGACACTTGATAATGTATATCAAGGTTTGGATATTTATTATAATAAAAGAAATTTACCAGATATTTCAGGAGTTACAGGTAGGAATCAATCGCAGCAAAGTGATGATTTTCAAACATTACTTAAAGCAGGGCTTATTAAAGAAGTTTCTAATGAAGCAGGAAACGTTACTGGCTACAAATACGCTTCGCCATCAGAGGCTAAGGAAGTACTAGCAAATTATGAAAAAGACAAAGCTGAATTGAACTCCGGTTGGTTTTCACATCTTATGAATAAAGCCGCTCAATCTTTGCCTGGTGCAGCATGGGCAGGAGGATCACTCCTTACATTAGGTGGAGGATTATTATCTTTAGGTAGCGGAGCTTTGAGTTTTGTTGATGGCAAGATGAAATTTTTTGAAACCATGGAAAAAGGACTGAGCAGTATTGGAAGAATGGTAAGCAATTTCGCTTATAGTATGTCAAATTATTCTGAGAAAATGGAACGGAAACCGTTTGATAAAGATGAAAAAAATCAAGAGTTAATAGAATCATTAGAGGAAGTACGTGGTCAGGAACACGTGAAGCAAAAAGTAAAAGGTTTCTTCCAGCAGGTAGTTACTGATCGTTTGAGGAGAGAAGCAACCAATGAAAAGGGCAAAGCTAAGGTTATTGTTTTTAATGGACCCTCTGGTACAGGTAAGTCATTTACTGCCACTAAATTAGCCGCTGCTCTTACTAACGCTGAACCTTATGTAATGTCTGCATCAGAAGTGGATGTTAACAGAGGTTCAATAGTAGAGCAACTGTTTGCTAAGTCTGAGTACGATACTTATTCTTGGATGAATTCCAGTGAAAGAGGATTTGCACGTTACATTAAGGATCATTCAACAGATGGTGTAGTAATAATTAATGAATATGATAAGATGTATGACGGTAAAGGAGAAAACCATCCTTTGGATGAGACTTTGCGTGCTTTTATTGATGAAGGAAAGGCTGTAATTAATGGGCGAGAGTATGACTGTTCAGGAATAACTTTCATTCTTACGACAAACGAGACAAGCGGTTCGCTTAAAGGTTTAGTAACCTCAGACAAAAAAGGTAGTCTTATTGATCCTACAGTAGACCATGACAATACAGGTTCAAGAACCGTTGTTAAACATGATAAATCTTTCTTGAATCGTTTAACTATTGCAGAGTTTGATAACCTTACTAAAAATGAATACGAACAAATTTCAAAAGATAAATTTGCTCCTACTTTGGAATTTTTGGAAACTGAAAAAGGTGGCGAAGTCACAGTAAATATAAGTGATGAATCTTATGCAAAAATGGGAGAATTCTTAGAGAAAGTGAATGAAGGTGCGCGTCCAATTGACAGCTTTATTGGAGGATTATTTGTAGAAATAGTAAATAAAGTAACTGAGCTTCAAGAAAATAATAAAGATTCAAAAGATATTACTATGAATGCTGAATTTGAATTCAATGAAAAAGGCTTTAGGTTTAATGTAGATGTTGTTGAGCCTGATGAAGCAAGTGACGAAGAGCAGTCGGAACAAGCCCAAGATAATGAACAAGATCAGAATGAT
Organism: uncultured Eubacteriales bacterium; assembly: GCA_934702115.1. GTDB lineage: Bacteria > Bacillota > Clostridia > Oscillospirales > Acutalibacteraceae > UMGS1491. The sequence continues at coordinate 5,272 of CAKUYF010000043.1, forward strand.
GGACAAGATCAACATGACGAACAGAATCAGAATGAGGAACAAGTCCAAAACAATGAACAAGGGCAAGATAATAACGAGCACGAGCAAGATCAAAATAACAATGAAACAGATAAAGCTAATTAAAAAGTTAAAACAGAGTAATTAAAATCCGATTTTGTATTTAATGTGTTATAAATTTAATTGCAAATGAATAAAGAATGGTTTTAAAAAATATTCAAAATTTAAGATTTTAAATTAAGGATTAAACTCATTATAATTATAAAATATACCTTCGACTATGTTACTAATTAAATAAAATTAACATAAAATTTTAAAGCAAGATGATAAAAAGACCGTTATGCTATTGACTTATTCTCACATAATTACTATAATCATAGATCATAAGAGTTATTATAGTTAAGATAAAGGGGATTCATAATGGAAGATTTGATAATGCGAGATTTAAAAGCAGTTTTAGATGATGAGATTTTGCTTCCTGAATTCATAAAACTAGATGATGTAAAAGAAATGTATGAATTTTGTAAAAAAGTAAATAAGGAGCAAAACTATACTGAAGCGGATTTTAAGACAAAGGTGGATAAATTAATCGAAAGCTTGCCTGAGGAGTTAGGAGGAACAGTTAAATTAGAAGACTTTGATAAAGGATTTTATGTACCGGATTGAAAATAAAAGAATAAATAATTTATCGCTTTTCAAACTCCTTATAATAACCTTTAATTTTATTAAAAATTGGAATAAACCTGTAGAATTACTTAAAGAGTAACTACAGGTTTTCTGTGTTCATAATATGTTTTTGTATTTGTTGTAAAATTTTTCAAAGTTTCCACTTTCAAGAGAATCTCTAATTCTTTCCATTAAAGTATTATAAAAATAGAGATTATGAATTACGCATAAACGCATTCCAAGGATTTCCTTACTTTTGAGTAAATGCCTTATATATGCTTTGGAATGGTTTTGACAAGTTGGGCAGTTGCAATCCATATCTAATGGGTATGAATCTTTTTCAAATTTAGCGTTTAAGATATTAAGTGGACCTTGCCAAGTAAATATTTTCCCATGCCTGGCATTTCGGCTTGGCATTACGCAGTCAAAAAGATCTACTCCTCTAGCTACTCCTTCAAGAATATTTACAGGTGTTCCTACTCCCATGAGGTATCTTGGTTTATCCAAAGGCATATAAGGTTCTACGGTTTCTATAGTTTCATACATTTCTTCTGCAGTTTCACCAACTGCTAAACCTCCGATAGCAAAACCTTGTACATCTATTTCGCGTATTTTTTTCATATGTTCTATTCTAATATCTTTGTAAGTACTTCCTTGATTTATACCGAACAGCATTTGATTAGGATTTAAGGTGGTTTCTAATTTATTTAAATTATCAATGGTATTTTTGCAGCGTTTGAGCCATCTTACTGTTCTTTCGCATGAGCTTTTGGTATAATTGTATTCTGCGGGGTTGGCAATACATTCATCAAATGCCATAGCGATAGTTGAACCCAAGTTGGATTGTATTTTCATGCTTTCTTCTGGACCCATAAATATCTTATGGCCATCAATATGAGAGGAAAATTCTACTCCTTCTTCTGAGATTTTACGTAATTTAGCAAGTGAGAAAACTTGAAATCCACCACTATCTGTAAGAACTGGACCTTCCCAGGAAGTAAATTTTCTTATTCCTCCCTGACTTTTTACTATTTCATCACCTGGTCTCAAATGAAGGTGATAAGTATTACAAAGCTGAACTTGACATTTTATAGCTTTTAAATCTATCGCAGATACTCCCCCTTTTATTGCGCCGCACGTTGCAACGTTCATAAATCCGGGAAGCTGAATAGTTCCATGAGGAGTTATGAATTCTCCTCGTCTAGCATTCATTTCTTTTTTTTTCAAAATGTACACTTTTAGACAACTCCTAAAATAATTTCTTAAAACTTAAATTAAAAAAACTGTTTTCACAAGGAGGAAATTATGAAAGCTTTTTTAGCAATTAAATATTATGACGATATGAGAAACAAGGATAAAATCGAAAAAATCTGTAAATCACTTGAAAAAATGGGAATAGAGACATTTGCGTTTGCCCGTAATATTCAAAATTATAAAAAATGCACTTTAATTCCTGATCAAATTATGAATTTAGCATTCAAGAATATTAAGTCTTCAGATATTTTTATCATAGATGCTTCAGAAGTGAGTATAGGAATAGGAATAGAAGCAGGGTACGCTTATACCCATAATATTCCCATATATGTGATAGCAGATAAAGATTCAGAAGTTTCTAATTCCATAAAAGGAATAGCAAAAAAATTTTTTACTTACATTGAACCATGTGACATCTTGAATTTAAATTTTTAAACTTTGATGGCATTCAACCATATCCTGCATTGTATATAATCC
>CAKUYF010000044.1 GCA_934702115.1 uncultured Eubacteriales bacterium
GACTCATATCCATTATACATAAGCGGCTTGAAATTTATTGTTTCGATACTTGAAAATAAAGAAATACTTAAAAATATAAGTGAACATACTGTAGCTACAATTATAAAAGTAGAAGTACGACTTAACGCTTCTAATCCCTTATAAGCACCGTAGCATGAAGATAATAAAAGAAATATCGAAAGAAGAGAAATAGAAATAGGAGGATTTATAGCATTAGAAATAAAATTGTCAAATATAGTAAGTGTATGGAGAGTAACTACAAGATAGTAGACTACATAAATTAAAATAAATATATATCCGTACTTCCCCATTAAATCGCGTAAATTATCAAAAACATTCATTTTGTTATCCATTTTAAAAAGTTTGTAAATAGGTAAAACAAGTAAAAAAGTTAAAATAAAAGATATACCAGCTGAAATTAAATGATCCCAAATGTCTGAATCTCCAATAAGTAAAGTTCCATAAGTCATTGTTACTACCATACGGCTTACAAACAGCATTGCAAACATTTGCCCTACAGAAATACACGGTCTCTTCTCCATAAACTTTTCTCCTACCTTCTACTGGTTTTATCTCTGACTTCCGACCCCGGAAGATCTTGAACTCTAATCCTCTTTTTTGCAAGAAAACTCCAACCGCTTCTTACTAAAACATCTCTCATAGCAAAAATATTAAATGGAGCTAACGGAGAAGTAAACGGTACACCATAGCTATTTTTAGAGCATATGTTAACAAGAACTACTGTAAATAATATCATTATTCCCCAAATTCCCAGCAGCCCTCCCACAACTATAAAAGCAAATTTTAAAATTGAAATAGGTTCGTAAAGATTAGGAATAACATATGAGGAAATAGCCGTAAGTGCTACTACCATAAGAGTCGGTCCGCCTATTAAACCCGAACTAACTGCAGTTTCTCCTATAACTAGCGCTCCCACTATGCTGACTGCATGTCCCAAAGGTCTTGGAATACGCAACCCGGCCTCCCTCATAATCTCATATATCAGATGAATTAAAATAGTCTCAAGCATTAGCGAAAATGGAGTCGTTCCCACCGCCAATGCTATTTTGCTTAAAATCGGTCCGGGAAGAATTTCAGGATTAAATGTACTTATTCCTACATAAAGTCCCGGAAGTAAAGTAGATAATAAAAATGCTGCATATTTGAGCCACCTTGTAAAAGTTGCAAAATACGGATGCATTGCATAGTCATCTAAATGCTGAAAATATTCAACGAAGAGATACGGTACAATTAAAGCATTTGGAGTTCCGTCGATTAATATGGCTATTCTTCCTTCCGAAATTTTTCCGCAAACTGTATCGGGACGTTCTGTCATTCCAACTCCGCTGAATAGTGAAAAATCACCTTGATCTTCTAAGTACGGAATTATATATCCTGACTCCAAAATTGATTCTAAATTTACTTGTGCCAGCTTTTCTTTTACTTTGCTGAGTATTTCCTTGGATACTTTACCATCTAAATAACATAAGCATACAGAAGTTTTGCTTACACTTCCTATTTGAGTAAGCTCAAATTTTAGATCAGTGCTTTTAAGCCGCCTACGAATTAAAGTCATATTAATCATAAGAGGTTCTACGAATCCTTCTCTTGATCCTCTTTGCATAACTTCCGAGGAAGGCTCCGAAATAGATCTGAAACTAAACCCTTGTACACCTAAAGACAGCATGCAATCACAGCCGTCCATCGCAAATAACGCAAACCCAGACATTATCATATTAAAAGCATCGTCATAATTTGAAACCTGAAGTTGGTCGCATGCAGCTACAATATTATCTCTTATATATTCATATTTTTCTTTACTTGTAGAACCTTTGACTTCACCTTGCACAATAGGAAAAATTACGCTATTAGTAAGAGTATTTTTATCTACCATTCCTCCAATAGTTATAAAGGCACTAGGCACGTCTTGAATATTTAAATATTTAATTGATAAATCTGCAGTTTCCCCAAATTCCCTTTTAAAAAATTCTATATTTTCCGATAATGATTTAGATAAAAAACCTCTACTTTTTGGCGGAGGCTTTTGATTTTTCCCATGTATATATACATCCATAAAATGTTTTATATATCCCATTTATAGCCACTTCCCTGTTTTTACTATGTAAATTTTATTTTCTAGCTTTACATATCTAGTAATTTCCAAATTTGAAGTAACTATACATTATGAAATGTATTATAAAATATCACTTAAAGTAAACCATTAAAAAAAGCATCCTGCAGCGTTAAAACCACAAGATACTCTCTTTAAATTTAATCATTATATCCTCTAACAAGCATACCAAAAATGCTCTGTTTGACCAGTCTCTCTGGAATCTTACTTACGTTAGACACTGTGTTATTTGCATTTATCATAATTTCTTGTAGACTGCTATTCATATTCTTACTGATGTCAATGCCTTCATCTACCAAACCCTGACATGACTTCAACAATCCACATAGTTTATAGCAAATACCTCCAACTCCCAAAGTACCTGCGATCCAAAAGCATGATTTTACTTTTTCATAACCAGTCATATTTATTTCTCCTTTAACAATAAGTTAATTTCAAATTATATATATATTATATAACTAAAAAAACATATTGTCAAATGTTTTTAATAAAATAAATTAATTGGTAACTGTTAAAGCGTTTTTAGATGCCTCAAAGCTTAAATAGCATACTTCCGGCAAGTCTTCTTTTCCATCAACAAAATCTTTTAAAGCCGCACGCGCCTCATTTATTAAAGCGTCTACTCCTCTACCGCCTGATTTTTCTTTCTCATAAATTTCTGAATAATGACTTAATGCTGAATCAGACCATTCAAAATTCAGACTAAATTTGTCCTCATAATATTCTTTTAATTCCTTGCTCTTACGTAATATAATCTCTTTATAATCATCTGCATTAAGATCTTTAAACTGAATATTACAGTATCTATATCTATTATATAAACTGCTCTCTAATTGTTTTAAATCCTCCGGAGATTCATTAGAGCTCGCCACTAAAATAGAACCAGAAGCATCTATACCGTTTATTTGACCAGTATCACCAAAATTTCTCAGCATTTCATCTATACTTCCACCCATTATTTGATTTGCTTCGTTACGCAACCTTATTCCCTGACTTGTAGCATCCCAAACTCTCATCTTGTCCACTTCGTCTATGCAATATAATGTAGGTCTGCCTGCTTTAATAGTACGTGTGAAATCTGTATCTACAGTGACTTTAACTTTTCCGTTGTCACTAATTACTGGCTTTAACAAGCGACTGGCTGCGCTCTTGGCATTATTTCCTTTGTCCTCAATTATATCCGACATACGTACTGTACATGAACCTAAATTCATTTCTTGCTCTATGATCTTCATAGCTGTAGATTTACCAGTAGCCGGAAGACCCGTTAAGTAAAGCAGTAATCCGCCTTCATGACGTTTGCCAGTTGCTTTAGCTTGAACTAAAGACTCAAAATATCCAGTCATAAGTTTTATAATTTTGTCAATTGCTTCATCTTGACCAACAAGTTCTTTTCTAAGTCTATCTTCAATTTTCTGTAAAGTTGCTTTATAGGTGAGTATGTCTATACCCTTATGTTTAAGACTGAAAATAGCGTTTTTAATTTTATTCTCACCTGAAGCAATAAGATTTTTAACATTATCAATTATATCTCCTGAATTCTTTAAGATGAAAGTACTTGCGAGCAACCCTACCCCCATTTTACCTATTTTTCCAAGTGATTCAAATGCATTTTTTGCTACCTGTTCACCACGTAAGATTGCAATCATTTGAGTTTCTGCGTTCATAACTTGCATAAGTTCGTTACGTGTTATACACATTTTTGAAAGATCGGGTTTATTCATTGTTGCTAGCACCCCTGCCAAGTTATTTATATCAACACCTTGCATAGAGTAACTAGGGGTTAAAGTATCTAGCGCATTCTTAATCTCGTCGCTAATTTCAATATACTCCGCTCCATGTCTTTCCAACGAATTTTCAAGCGTCATTATCATAAGCTTTTTAGTTTCATTGCTTGATTTATCTAAATTTTGGAATTTTTCATCAAATTCTTGTTGGGCTTTCCTACCTTCATCACCACTTTTATTTAAATTTCCACTAAATTCTTGTATCAAGTCATTTATATTCTGATTAACCGCTCCGGTTTTACTTATCATTTTTTTAAGTGAACTTAATGCATCATCCACAGCAAACGATTTACTACTCATTCCTAATCCGCTTAATCCTAAAACTAAACTTAACGCACCCGCAGAAAGCTTCTTAGGCAAACTTAGTCCTCCGGCAATTTCATCTAATTCCGAATCATCAAGTTTTAAACTTGTTATTTCTCTTTTTAATTTTAATATATCTTTAATCTCTTCACGTGTTACATTCACACCATAGGACTCAAGCTGACTTTTTATTTCATCTAAACTTTGAATTTTTGAAAGCTTTTCAAGTAAAACTTCATCTTTTAAAATTTTCTCTAAATTATAGTTGCTTATCAAATCCATACTATTCAACTCTCCTTTTTATAAGTTATTTATACAGTTGCAATATTTATTGTAAACTAAATCTTTTTAAAAGTCAATTATAAATAGTTAGATTTTCACAAATAAATTTGATCAGTACTTTACCATATCTATAATTTTGCTACACCAGTCTTTATAAAAGGAGCTTTCATGAGATACAAGTATTAATCCTCCATTCCATTTTGAAAGTTCCATTTTTAAAACTTCTTTGGCATCAATGTCAAGATGATTCGTAGGTTCGTCTAGAATTAAAAAATTGCATCTCGTCAGCATTAATATACACAGCTTTACCTTAGCTTGTTCTCCACCGCTCAAAGTTCCTATAGGGCGTAAAACATGCTCAGATTTAATCCCGCATCTCGACAAGTATTTTCGGATTTCCTTTTGAGAAAACTTCGGAAATTTATCTCCAATTATTTCTACAGGTGAACAGTCTATATTATTCCATTTTAGATCCTGTTCGTAATACGCAATTTTTGTGTTTTCGGAAAAATGAAACCATCCCTTTCGTGGATTAATTTCACCCATTAACGTTTTCAACAAAGTAGATTTACCTATTCCATTAAATCCGGTAATTACTACTTTTTCCGTCGGCATAATTTCAAAGTTAAACGGAGGTAGTAATGAATGAGTGTAGCCTACCTCTAAATTGTGGACTATTAACGCTTTTTGGCATCCAATAGGTTCACACTTAAATGAAAATGTAGGCTTAGGATGCGTTTCAGGAGGTGACATTTTCTCCATCTTATTAAGCAACTTTATCCTACTTTGAGCTTGACGCGCCGTGGATGCACGCACTCTATTTTTTGCAATAAACTCTTCATGTTTTTTAATTTCTTTCTGTTGTGCTTTATATTCTTTTATATAACTTTCACGCTGTAATCCCTTTAGTTTTATAAACTTAGAAAAATTACCCGGATATTTTTTTATAGTATTAAAATCAATATCAATAATTGTATTTGTAATTTTATCTAGAAACTCGAAATCATGAGAAATGACTATAAAAGCTCCCTTAAACTGTTTAAGGTAATCTCCCAGCCATTCTACATGTTCTTTATCTAAAAAGTTAGTAGGCTCATCCAAAAGAAGTATATCGGGTTTTTGAAGAAGTAACTTAGCAAGTATAACCTTAGCTTTTTGGCCTCCGCTCAGATTTCCTAAAAGAGTGTCCATACCAAATGATAAAATCCCCAGTCCTGACGCTACTTTCATAATGGTACTATCAATATCGTAAAACCCACTGGTTTCAAGTATACTTTGATACTCGGTAGATTTCTCAAAAATTTCCTCACTGAAATTTTCAGACATGATAGTATAAATTTCATTTAGTTCTTCTTCCATTTTATAAAGATGATCAAATGCAGTTTTCAAGTATTCAAATAAAGTAATGTTTCCATTCAAATTTGCATGTTGATCAAGATACCCGATGTTTATACCTTTTTGCCATCTGATTTCTCCTTCATCAGGAATTATTTCTCCTATTATGGAATTAAGAAGTGTAGTCTTTCCTGTACCATTTTTTCCTACTAATCCTATATGTTCTCCTTTAAAAACCTGAAATGATGAATTTTTATAGAGTAGTTTGTCTCCATATGTGTGAGAAAGTTTTTCAACCTTTAATAATCCCATTTCTTACCTCACTTTATTTAAAAATTTATTCAATTTATCCTCGTACCATTTAAGCACAACAAAAAATGCACTTCAACGCTTTTAAATATAAATTTTTAATTCAACAAAATAAATTTTAGGCAGTTCTCTTTCATATTTTCAACAGAATAATTTAAATAAAAAATTAATAAATACATATTTGACAAAAAAATATATAAATGATAAATTATATTGTGACAATTTTAGCAAATCTTTTGAAACTTGAAAGGAGCTTACTATGTTAACAGTACAAGTAGCATTAAACTTAATACCAGTAGAAAAAAACTCAAATTTAATCAAACAGGTAAACCTTTTAGCAAGAAAAATTTATTTGCCATATTACAGCAAATGCATAAATCCATTATATGCGCTTCACACATATGGAAGGCATCAAACAAGCCGTGCAATTAAAAAAGCAATATTATCTGGAGAAGAATATTATATCGTCAATTACGAAGGCAATAACGTGGGATATTTTGCTATAAAAGTTACTGAAAATGAAAATTCGCTGTTCATTTCTAAGCTTTATCTTGATTCCTCAGTAAGAGGCAAGGGGTTTGGTAGGTATACATTTAATTATGTCTTGACAATTGCTAAAGAACTTAATCTTTCAAAAATCATTCTAAACGTCTCCCAAAAAAATCCAACGGTAAAAATCTATGAAAAATTTGGATTTAAGATTTTAAAGCCTATATATATAGACGAAGGTAACGGAATTACCTCTGAGGATTACTTGATGGAGTTAGAAATATAAAATACCATTTTTTTACTTACATATAGTATTCAAAATTTAAAAAACTATTAACTTAAAAAAGTTACTATATGCCATAAGATATTCTAACTAAATAAAACTTCAAATTTTAAAGGAGGATACAATATGAAATATACCAGTAGATTTAAACCTTTGAAAATGATTTTCACAATTATTTTGGCTGTGTTTGTTGCTATCTCAAATTTTGTATATGCCCCTATGCAATACATTCATGCAACAAGTAAAACAAATCTTACCGTCTCTGGATTTAATAAAATAGAAAATCAAGCTTTCGTTTATAAAATAGGCGAAAATGATGTAGGTACTCTAAAAATAGAATCATTAAATGCGCCTAAAGAACAAACAGGTAAAGAGTATATTTTCAAATCTATAGATACTAAAACTTATACTGTTACCATTACCACAAATGAAGGCTATACTTTCAAAAATTTGAAAGTTAATAAGGTAGTTCATCCGGTAGAAGAGTTTACAATTTCTGATAAAAATACTTATACTTACTCTTTATCTATAACCGGTTCAATGGAAAATGTAGAATTAATTCCTGAATTTAAGAAGAATCTTATTCAAGCTTCAAATC
>CAKUYF010000045.1 GCA_934702115.1 uncultured Eubacteriales bacterium
ATTCGCTTGACAAATAATACTGCACAAGTTATAATAATCACAGGTAGTTGAAGATATCGCAGAATGGAGCAGTCTGGTAGCTCGTCGGGCTCATAACCCGAAGGTCGGTGGTTCAAATCCACCTTCTGCAACCACTATAGAGTAATGTTGAAAAACTTTGTTTTTAGATTTTTCAGCATTATTTTAATGACTTAATTCAATAGAATTTTTGCGGTCATGCTGGAATCGGCAGACAGGCATGTTTGAGGGGCATGTGTTGAAAGACGTGTGGGTTCAAGTCCCACTGACCGCACCAGTGTTAAAAGAAGTCGATTACTTGGTAATCGGCTTTTCCCTATTTGTTTTATAATATGTTTATATGCTTTATTTCCATGTTTAAAATTATAGAAATTTTCTTCCTGCGGCTACAGTTATGAAAGTTAAAAATATAATTGTAGACTATAAATAAAGAGATGCAGATTTAAAATTGGTAATGCTTTTAAATCGTAAAATAATGAGGTTATTAAAGCCATAATAAAAATTTAATTTGATGAATGTAAGTTTACATATCTGAAGCCTTTTAATTACAGATAAAAGGTTTTTGTTGTTTTACACAAAAAATAATAAAAATATTGATAATATAAGATAATGCTGTATAATGAAGAATGTATTCTAAGTAATACGATAATTAACTATTTATAAGGAGTGATTGTTTATGGAGATTAAAGACTTAAAAGGAAGATGAGTTACTATTGATGGAAGAACAGGAGCAACAACAGTAGATCTCTCTTCCAAGAAGTTAAAGTTAATCCTTAATAGAAATGATGAAATTAAACTAGATGATGGATTCATAGTAGCAAACAGGGAGAGTACAGGCATCCGACCAAGAGATATCGTATCAATTGAAGCCGAAGGAGACAATATAGTATACCTACTTGAAGAAAATCCTAAATCATTTAGTAACTTACAATTTGTTAAACTTTATAGCGCAAGATGGATTCCAGCGAAAGCGTTTGCTGGTTGTACTGATTTACAAACGGTAGTGATTGAGAATGCAACACTTATTGGCATTAAAGCATTTTCCGGTTGCAGTAAATTGAAAATTGTAAGAGCACCTAGAGTTACAAAGATTGGAGCAGATGCATTTAAAAATTGTTTTGGATTGAAATTGACCAATTTGACAATACCGAGAGGAGTAATTGATAATTTTTTAAGAAAAGCTTTTACAGGTACACAGGTGGCTTTGGAATTAAGATTTACAGATAAAGTTTCTATACGAGAATATACTCACATATCAATAGGTAACGATGCCAATAGAAATGATTTTAGAAGCGTGGATGAAATGGTAGCACAAGTAAGGCTTAAAACATTAGACAAAAGTCAAGTTGTAAGTGTTACAATTGAAAATGGTGTTAATAATATTCCGGAGAGAGCATTTTATGGTTTCTCTAATTTGAAAAGTGTTATACTAAATGGAGTAGAAACTATTGGAGATAGTGCATTCTGTAAATGTAAAAGTTTGCAGGAGGTCAGTATACCTGACGTAAAAACTATTGAAAATAGTGCATTTTCTGGTTGTGAATCATTAAAAAATGTAAATGGAGGTAAAGTTGAAACTCTTATGGATTATGCATTTTCTAGCTGTAAGAATTTAAACAGTATTGATATGCCTAAATTGAAAAGTGTTGGAAAATATGCATTTCAAGATTGTCTAAATTTGATGAATGTAAACCTACCTAAGGTCGAGATTGTTGAAGAGCGTTCATTTTTTAGTTGTCATGGTCTAAAAGAAATCTCTTTGCCGAAGGCTAAGACCATTAAACACCAGTCATTTTCTTGCGGTAACGGTTTCGAAAAAGTCAATCTTCCTAATGCAACAACTGCTGAAGGTGAGCCATTTGCTCTTTGCAGCGGTTTAAAAGAAATCAATTTACCTAAGCTTAATAATTGTAAAAAAGATATATTTTCGTTTTGTAACCTCCAAAATGCCACTATAACGATATCTAAAGTAGCTTATGAAAAAGCTTTAAAACATCTTGATTTATCCACAACAAATGTAGTGATAAAATAATTTTGTATTTAGGTCAAGTAAAAACCACTTGCTTAAATTTATAAATTTTTAAATAATAAGATCTTTTCAAAAAGTGAAAAGGTCTTTTGTGAATCTTAATTAGTAAAGAATAAACTCTATATTACTATTAAAAATTTTTATTCTAAATTAGGTTCCGAAAAATCAAATTCTCGAAAATATTCTTTCGTCTCTGAATCCCTTAATACGTTTGATTTGTTTTTTTCAAGAAGTTTAGTTATAGCATAAAGATCTATCCATATTTCATTATTAGATTCCTTTTGAGATTCGTCAAATATTAATTCGAGTCCTATATGTAAATGACTTTCTTTTATATTACTTACGTTTTCTTTTGAACTATACCCTGTTCTGCCTACGTATCCTATAACATCTCCTGCCTTTACTGTGTCTCCTTCTTTTAAATTAAGATGAAACGGCTTATTTTGTCTTAAATGAGCATAATAATAATACCGCTGTTTGTCGAAGCTTCTAATTCCTATTCTCCAACCTCCATATTGATTCCAGCCCATTATTTCAACTGTCCCGGATTCTACTGCAATTACTGGCGTCCCTGTTGCGCACATCATATCATGGCCTAAATGAGGTCTTGAATATCCATATGATCTGGAAGCTCCGAAATCATCATAATGAGAAAACGGAAAAGTTTTAGCAATAGGTGAAAAAGCTTTTAATCCATAAAGTTCTTCCCACACAACTTCTTCCCCTTCTTTTTTTGGCTTTCTTTGTATTTTATAATTTCCTAGAAATTCTTTAAGCACTGCTCCGTAAGCTTCTAAATAATAATTATAATTTTTTGAGTTTTTAGATATGTCGGTCATACTTTGACCGCTTTTGAGCTTTTTTACTACCTCGTCAATATCTGAAGATTTGTAACTCTTAAAATTCCCGCCATATTTGTTACCTAAATACGCTAAAATTTCTATCCAATTTATAGGATTTCCCTCGCTATGGGATTTAATATCTTCGTGCATTGCCTTTTCCAAAGCTTCATAGCAAGGACCGAATTCAACATATTTTATAAAATTTTTGTTTTCCTCAGCAGATACTAAAAAATTATTTTTAGTCATAAAAAAAGCAGTAAGTCCGCTAATAGCTACTAATAAAATGGTTAAAAAAATCGATCTTTTTTTTATATTAACTACAAACAAGTTGGTTTTCACCTCGTAATATAATGTATACTCAATTAATTATATGATCTGGTATAAAATAAAAACACTAAATATTCACCGGATTTTTAATAGCCTAAATTATCAATCTTAAAGGATTAATAGACTATAAAATTATTAAATACCAAAAGCCATATACAATAACTTTCCGATAGTACCGGTATTTCGCAGAAAGTTTTATAGTTAATATATAAAATTATTTAAAAATATATTGACATTTTATTCGTTTATATATACAATGCTATTGTGCATCAATCAATATTGCATATAAAAAGATTATAAGGAGTGTTGAAAATGTCAAAATCAGAAAAAGAATTAAAAAATGGATTAATAAGTGAAGAAGCTCTTGATGAAATAGCAGGCGGTATTAAAATGGATAAAGAATCTTTAAAAGGTTATTTTAAAAAAGCAGGAATAGCTGTTGTAGGGGCTGCATCAATAGCAGGAGCTGGCGTATTAGGCTATTACGGCGGTAAAAAAGCAGGATTTTGGGGTAAATCTAGTAATGATGATGAAGTAGTTGATGTCGAAGAAGAACATGATTAAATCCTCAATTAACCGCTTTATATCCTTAATTACGCAGTGTGTTTAATAACAAATTCCATGCTAGAAATAGCATGGAACTATTTTTGCTTTTATTTATTCATCTACTTCAATAGCATCTACAGGGCAAACTTCTTGAGCATCTAAAACTTTATCTTTAAGATCTTCGTTACTAACTTCCCCTACAGCTTCAGATTTATCATCGTCGTTGTATTTAAATACCTCCGGACACATCTCTATACACATTCCACACCCAATACAGACTTCTTGATTTACTTTAGCTTTTGCCTTCATACACTAATTCCTCCAAATTTTTAAAATATTGCTGATTATAATTATATCTCAATGTTTCAATATATACAATCCTTTTTTAAAAATATACAGATATTTTTTATTCTATATTATATACATAACTTATTTACAAAATATATGAATATTTTGATGAAAAAACATAATACTATTATTGACTAAATTTATATCTGTATATTTAGCAAAGGAGGTAATAATATTGAAATCTACAGGAATAGTAAGAAGAATAGACGATTTAGGACGTATTGTAATACCAAAAGAAATCAGACGTACATTAAGAATACGTGAAGGTGATCCTCTGGAAATATTCACTGATAATTCTTCAAATATAATATTTAAAAAATATTCCATTATAAACGAAATATCACCTTTCGCCTACTGCTACGCTGATATCCTATCAAGAACCTTACAGCTCCCGGTTCTTATTACAGATAGAGATCATATTGTAGCGGCGTCCGGAGTACCAAAAAGAGAATTTATGGAAAGACGCATCACCTCTTATGTCGAAGACTTAATGGATTCACGTTCCAGTTATTCTGCTTATAAAAATACCAAGAAATTCTTACCGGTGGAAGGACTTGAAAACGAAGCTCTTCTAGCTTATCCTATTATAACAGCAGGAGATGTAATTGGGAGTATATGCCTTCTTAAAGAATCTGAAAAAGATTTATCAGATTCAAAAGAGAATCTTCAAACTACATTGGTAAAAGTTACCTCTCAGTTTTTAGGTAAACATTTAGAAGATTAAAATTAAATTATTAAACTATTTCCCGTCATTTCGGCGGGTTTTTTAATACCCATAATATCCAGGATAGTAGGTGCTATATCACAAAGCACTCCAAAAGGTTTTAATTTACATTTATATCCAAAAACTGAAAAAGGAACAGGATTACATGTATGTGAAGTAAAAACTTCTCCATTGTAATTTATCATTTTTTCTGCATTTCCATGATCAGCCGTAATAATCGCAACTCCTGAAGCTTCTTTTATACAGCTAATTAATCTTCCTATACATTTATCTACTTTTTCAACTGCTTGGATTGCAGCACGCATATTTCCGGTATGTCCAACCATATCTGCATTAGCATAATTTACTACAATAAAATCATATTTACCAGATCTTATGCTATTTATTACACTTTCAGTAATTTGGTCAGCACTCATTTCAGGCTTCGAATCATAACGTTCTACTTTGGGAGAATTTATTAATATTCTCTCTTCATTTTGATAAGCTTTCTCTACTCCTGCATTCAGAAAAAAAGTTACGTGAGCATACTTTTCCGTCTCTGCTACTCTCAGCTGTTTAAGTCCGCAATTAGCCAAATGCTCACCTATCGTATTATTTACCGGGTTAGGTTTAAATGCTACATCCGCATTAAAGTTTTTGTCGTATTCACAAAAACAAACATATTTATATAAAGAATTGAAATCTTTATTTTTTAAAAAAAGTTTAGTAATTTGACGTACCCTATCAGCTCTAAAATTAAAACATATTATCGCATCATTAGGCTGTATACCTTTATACCCTATTTTTACTGAAGGCTTTATGAATTCATCTGTTTCCCCTAATTCATATTTTTTTTCTAATAATTCAATAGTATTTTTAAATGTCTCCCCTTTACCGCTAAAGACTGATTCATATGCAGGAATAGTACGTTCCCATCTTTCGTCTCTATCCATAGAATAAAATCTGCCGCAAATAGTTTTTATTTCACCAATTCCCAATTTTCTTGTAAACATTTCTAATTCGGATATATATTTTAATGCTGAGCAAGTAAGAGTATCTCTTCCGTCCGTCCATACGTGAATATTTACATTTTTTAATTTATAGTTTGAAGCTAATCTCAAGAGTGCATAAATGTGGTCTAAGCTACTGTGTACTCCTCCGTCAGATACTAAACCCATTAAATGAAGAGTAGAATTATTATCCGAAACATATTTCATAACTTCAATTAGCTTTTCATTTTTATAAAAGCTTTTATCTTGTATACTATTATTTATATACAAAAGATCTTGCAGTACAATTCTACCGGCTCCGATATTTATATGCCCTACTTCTGAATTACCCATTTGCCCTTCAGGAAGTCCGACGTCAACTCCGGAGGCTATAAGCTTAGAGTAAGGACAAGTCGAAAACAATTTATCTAAAATAGGAGTGTTAGCATTTGCAATCGCATTTCCTTCAACATTGTCACTAATTCCGTAACCGTCCATAATTATAAGCAAAGTAGGTCTGTGATTCATTAACTTTCTCCTTTAAAATTTATTTTATACTAAAGAATTAAAATTTGAAATTTCAGCAAAGCTTGATGCGTCTAACGAAGCATTACCTATTAGTCCTCCATCTATATTTTCAGAATTCAAAAAAATTTTAAAATTTTCTAAATTTAAAGAACCACCATAAAGTATTTTAATTTTATTTGAAATATTTCTACTGTAAATTCGGGATATGATTTCACGTATGAGTTTGCAAATTTCTTCTGCTTCCTCTAACTTTATAGCTTCCCCCGTACCAATTGCCCAAATAGGTTCGTAAGCTATTACAACGTTTTCTATGTTATCTTCACTTATTCCATTTAAACAATTTTCAAGCTCGTTAGTAATAACGTGATTAACTAATCCCATATCTCTTTGAGTTTTTGTCTCTCCTACACATAATATAGGTTTAAGATTATTTTTTAATACTGCAAGTAATTTTTTATTAATTATGTAATTACTTTCCCCAAAATATAAACGACGTTCACTATGCCCCATTATTACATAATTAATCCCTAATTCTAAAAGCATGTTAGGAGATATTTCACCTGTAAATGCTCCATAACTTTCGTAAAAGCAGTTTTGTGCTCCGATTTTAATTTTTGTATTAATTAACTTTTGTCTTAAAGCTTCTAAATAAATAAATGGAGGGCATATAACTATTTCATTACTGCTATGATTATAAGAAAATTTTTCAAGAAATTTTTCTATAAACTCAAATGAAGATTTTAAAGTTATATTCATTTTCCAATTAGCTACTATCATTTTTGAAGATTTTTGTTTCAACATGCTTCACCTCGTATTTGAAATAAATTCCTAACAATATATACATATTAAAATCCTTCCTTATTATACAAGGAAGGATTAAAAACAGTTAATTATTATTAAGTGCTTCAAGTGCAGGTAAAGGCTTACCTTCTAGTAATTGCAATGAAGCTCCGCCACCGGTAGAAATATGAGTCATTTTATCAGCATAACCTAATTTGTATACTGCAGCAGCTGAATCTCCTCCACCAATTATTGAAATAGCTCCACTTCCGGCAATAGCTTTGGCAACCGCTAAAGTGCCACTTGCAAAATTATCCCATTCAGATACTCCCATAGGACCATTCCATAC
>CAKUYF010000046.1 GCA_934702115.1 uncultured Eubacteriales bacterium
ACCCGGAACGGGCTCGAACCGTCGACCTCTAGCGTGACAGGCTAGCGTTCTAACCAACTGAACTACCGGGCCATATATGATTAACTGGTGGGAACAACAGGACTCGAACCTGTGACCCCTTGCTTGTAAGGCAAGTGCTCTAACCAACTGAGCTATGCTCCCATGAAATTAATCTTATAACAATACATTGACTCACTTGCACTTACTTCTTCTACTAAAGCACTTGTTACTGACTGTCAACGATTAAATAATATCATTATCTTATTCCTATGTCAAGTATTTATTTATAATTTTTTTATTTTTATGTATATATTATAATATCGAATTTTATTCTAACTTTTTTATTCATTTTTACTTATCATGCGAAACTATTAAATATCCTTTTTTAATTCACTAGATTCAGAAATCCTCCCTAACCTTTTTTTTAAAAGCTTTTGTCTTACATCCGATCCTAAAAACTCAAGCCTTATATTATTGCCTATTATTCTTGAAACCGTACTTTGAGCATATGTTTTTTCAAGTTCTTTCATAGTAAAATTTGTACTGATAATCGTAGGCTTAGATTTAATTATCCTAGAGTTAATAATATTGTATATACATGAGCTGGAAAAAGCAGTAGAAAATTCTGTCCCTAAATCATCAATTATAAGTAAATCGCAATTTATAAAGCATCCTTCTACATCCGAAATATCAGTATAAGATTTAAATTTTTCTTTTTCCATTTTAGAAACTAAGCTTTGTGCAGAACTATATAAAACTCCATAACCTTTGTTGATGACTTCTCTGGCTATTGCCAGTGAAAGATGAGTTTTGCCTAATCCAGTATTCCCTGTAAAAAGTAAGCTCGGAGAATTTTTACTAAAATCCTTAGAGTAATCTTTACAATACTCTAAAATAAGACTCATTCGCTTTTTTGGCGAAGCACCGCCAAATTTAAGAGGAGTTTCTGAATAATATTCAAGCGAAAAAGTCCCAAATGAAGAAAGCGACAAAGCAGAGCTCTCATTAAGTTTATTGTAACATTCCTTCCTTAAAAGCTCTTTCATGCATTTACACATTTTCCCGTCTATAAAACCATTATCCTGGCATAAAGGGCAAAAATACTTTATTTTAAAATATCCATCAGGGAATCCAAAATTGTTAATTATACACCTTAATTCTTTTCTTAAAGCTTCATTTCTTTCTCTAAGCTTTAAAAGCTCTAGTTTAGCATTTCCCCCTTTAGCTACTGCTTTAGCAGCTCTAATTCCCGTAAGTGCCAGCTCACTTTCTATCTCAGCTGCACGTGAGCTTTTAGAATAAAGAATTTTTTGTTTTTTTTCAAATTCTTGTTGTGCATTTATTTTTCTAAGATATAATTTTTTTCTGGCTTCTTCAAATATTTCCTGAGTGTATCCCACTTATTTCAATTCGCCCTCCTTCAATCTTACTTTTCATCAAAAATGCTATAGCTCTCGTATTCTTCTATACTATATGATGAATTTTCTTCACCACTTAAATGTTTTCTTTTATTTGAAAGTCTTCTATTTGAAACAAACATTTTAGCTTGCTCTAGAGTAGATATTCCTTGATTGTGCCAACGTTTTATAATCCCGTCCATATAATTAATAGCGTACTTGCCTTTGTAGATTATACATATGTCGTAAGCATATTTTATTAAATTTTCTTCTATCTTCCATTCATCAAACCACTTTAAAATTATTTCTTTTTCTTGAGAGGATGGTGCTCTACGTTCAATATCAATAAGCTTTTCAAACTTTTTCCACAACATTGAAATACGTGATAAATTTTGAATTTTTTTTTCAGCTTTTTCAACTGTGTCTACTCCCGCAACGGCCCATTCTATTCCCATTTTTTCAATATTCCTAATACTTCCTCTTCCAGCACTCACAGTATACTGAATCAGCATCAATATTACATCTACTGGAAGTCCTTCGTTATCATGAAGCATTACTAAAATAGTACTTTCTGCGCTTGAAATAGGACGACCTAAAACCGCCTGAGCTTCCTGAATAAGATAATACATTTCCTTGGAATCTTTAATTCTTGAGATAATATGGGAAAATTCAGGGCGTCTGTAACGGATTAATCCTCTTTTAGGCGCTGTCTCAACGGAACCAAAGGAGGCCTCCGAAATTGAAGAATGACACTTTGAATTTTGGTCACAATCGCCCCTAGATCCTTGATTAGAAAAAATACCTATCTTATCCCAATATCTAAATGCCTCTTCAACCTCTTCTTCCTTTATGTCAAATAATTTAGTTATTTTCTCTGAATTCCAAGCTTTGTCACTGTTTCTTAACATCCAAAGTAATACCTTAATTTGAGTAAATGTAGCGTCTTGGAGGTACTTATCTACCACTGCGGTTGGGACTGCAAATACCGAATTCCAATAACCAAGCGATAGTTTATAATCCAATTTAATTCTCCTCCACCTTACAAATCAAAAGAGTTATTCAATGCCAAAAATTTTATACTCCAAATAATCTAATCTATCTCTTTAAAATAAAGATCGTACCATACTATAAAAATATAAATAGTCCATACTTTCCGACTGTTATCCCACTTACCTGAGTAGTGATCATCCAAAAACTGTAATATTTCATCAACATTAAAAAATTTTCTTGCCGTCTCAGAGTTAAATGCTTCTTTTACAATGCTGTAATATTTTTTATCTCTAAGCCATACACGCGTCGGAACCGGGAAACCTAATTTTTCTTTTTGCGCAGTACTTATAGGAAGTCTTTTCATAGCTGCTTGTCTTAAAGCATATTTAGTATTTTCTTTTGGGGTTTTAAGCCGTGTAGGCAACTTAGAAGCAATTTTAAAAACTTCTCTATCTAAAAACGGTACACGAAGCTCCAGAGAATTAGCCATACTCATTCTATCAGCTTTAAGAAGTATATCTCCAACCATCCACATATTTATATCTAAGTACTGCATTTTTGTAACGTCATCATAATTTTTAGCCTTGCTATACAGTTCCTTGCAAGCATCTAACGGATTCGTAACTATTTCCGGAAACTTAAGAATCTTTTTCTTATCATTTTCAGAAAACATAAACGCATTACCTATATATTTATGTTCTACGTCATGTTCTCCCCTGATTATAAAGCTGCGACCTTTAAATCTAAACGGAATTTTCTTTACTAGATTAGAAAGAAAAGTACGAACATTTTGAGAAAGCAATTTCTGATACATTTTGAAAACTCTAGGTTCATTGTATACCGTATAACCCCCGAAAAGTTCATCTGCTCCTTCACCCGAAAGAACTACCTTCACATGCTCACTGGCAAGCTTTGAAACAAAGTAAAGAGCAATGCAAGAAGGATCAGCAAGAGGTTGATCCATATAATATTGAACTTTCTTTATGGAAGACCAAAATTCTTCCGAAGTTATAACTTTATAATGATGGTTTACATTTATCTTTTTAGCTAAATTTTGAGCCCACGAAATTTCATTGTATTTTTCTCCAAAGTCAAACCCTACCGTAAAAGCTTTCTGACCTTCAAAATAGGAAGAAACGTAGCTTGAATCTATTCCACTGGACAAAAAGCACCCTACTTCTACATCACTTATCCTATGAACTTCTACGGAATTTTTAAAGGCTTCTTCTATCTTTTTAGAAGCGGTTTCTAATTCTAAACTTTCATCTATTTCAAACTTAGGATCAAAATATCTTTCTACTTCCACATCTCCTGACTTATAAGTTAAAGTATGACCAGGCATTAAACAATATACACCTTCAAAAAATGTTTCCGGAGGTACAGCATATTGAAATGAAAGATAATTGTCTAAAGTTCTATAGTTAAAAACTTTCTTAAATTCAGGAAATACAAGTATACTCTTTATTTCTGAAGCATATACGAAATTATTTTGTACTCTTGTCCAGTAAAGAGGTTTTATACCAAAAGGATCTCTTGCTAAAAAAAGAACTTTGTTCTTCCTATCCCAAATCGCAAATGCAAACATTCCACGAAGTTTTTTTACAAGATCTTTTCCCCATTCTTCAAAACCATGAATTAAAACCTCTGAATCTGTCTGAGTATAAAAGTTATGTCCACTGCTCATAAGCTGATCTCTTAGTTCTTTATAATTGTAAATTTCACCATTAAAGGTTAGTACCAAATTGTTGTTTTCATTATAAATAGGTTGTTTGCCACTATCTAGGTCAATTATACTAAGCCTACGAAATCCCATCGAAACATCTTTATCTACAAAGTATCCCGAATCATCAGGACCTCTGTGAGTTATAAGATCTGCCATTTTCTCTATAACTTTAGGCTTGTCCACAGTATTGCCAACAAATCCACATATTCCGCACATCCAAATTGCCTCCAACTTAATTATAAGTGTTCTTATTTTACTATTGTATCATAAAGAAGTTAATCTTACAATTTAGTTTAATGGAAATTTATTACCTACTTGAAAAACATATCATCAATGAGTATTATGTACTATATAATTCAACATAAGAGGTGATATTATGTTTAAAAAGTTTAAAAATTTATTTAGTAAAAAAATCAGTAATCCAATTTCCGTTAAAAAAAATGATCTTATAAATAGTAAAGAATATGAAAAATTCACTGATGATCTATATGGAAATTTAAACATTAATTTTTCTGAATATATGAGAAGAATAAATGACTATATATCTCTAAAATATCCAAATTACAAGAATTTTATGTTAGCATTCACAACCGATGCAATGCAAAAACTATCTTTGCACCGTGACGAAGTAATAAACGTATCTCAAAATACATTCTTGTCAGTGCTAACTAATTACCGGCAAGAATTGGAAAAATGCGAAGTCGAACCAAAGAAAACAGAATTAGCTGAAAAATTTAATGAAAATTCTAAAGCTATTATTCAAGAAGCAGAAACAATATTTGAAAAAAATTTTAAGAATGAATTTAAGAATTTAAAAGAAACAGTAGCAAAAAACTTAGAAAGTAAAATAACAGCAAAAATCAAAGATGTTAAAACGAGATTTAAAAAATGGGCCGATGGTTTGATTAAGATTATAGCTAATCCAAAAACAAATAAAAAACAAATACCCAATATGCTTTTAGCAGTAAAAACACTACAAAACGAAAGCAAACACTTTGGTGATGAAAATTATAAAATTTCAAAAGAAAGCAGAGATCTGATAAAATCAATCATATATTCAGGAAATAAAAATAATAAACGTTTTAAATTAATCAAAAACCAGAAATTAAGTAAATCCGATAAAGAGTTATTTCAAATAAATGATGAAAAATCGTTAAGGTTCGTAATCAATATGATGAGTTTTGTAGTAGACGATGCAAACGATGAATCTAAAGGGAACTTTATAAATGAATGGGTAAAAAAAGGATGCCCCACAGAATCTAAAAAAATATATTCCAATTAAAAATATGAAAACTTGCAGAAGAAAATCTATTTAAAAGAATCTTTTAAAATAATAATTGATTTTTTCTCTAACCGGGAAACGTAGGACCTAGAAATTTTAAGCCTCCGAGCAACTTCACGTTGTGGTAGGGGCTTTGTGCCGTTTAAACCATACCTTAAACATAAAATTATTCTTTCGCGCGGACCTAAAAGCCTCATAATATGTCTATTAAGCTTTTGAATGTCTAATTTCACATCTATTTCTTCTGCTATAGACTTATCACAGGCAATTGTATCAATAAGAGTGAGTGCATTTCCGTTTTTGTCAGTATCAATAGGCTCGTCGATCGAAACATCCAGTGAAGATTTATTCATGTTTCTTAAATGCATAAGAATTTCATTTGCTATTCTCACATAGTGGCTCTAATGAATTTATTTCCTTAAAGTTTACTTCTTCACTATTATTTGACCCCAATAAATAAATATGAACACTTTCTCCATCCCACACCACTCTATTTATAAAGGTTCGAAGAGCGTTCCTTTTTTGTTCTACATCCATTAAATCAAAGATTCTACCGAAGGAAAGTACAATATTTTTTATATTTTCAAATTCTGTTCTGGTTAAATCTTGATCCTCCAGAAAACTTTTAATTTCTTCTAATTTTTGAGTTAGATGATTTTTCTTTTCATCAAGCTTATTGATTTGTTCGAAAATATACTTCTGTGCCGGAGTATTCACAGTATTAGAAAGAGCCCGAATTAATATAGAAATTTCTTTTTCCACAGACCGAATAGATTTAGAAATTTTTAACTTTTCCTCTTCATAGTTCTCGCTTTGTAATGAAATTTCTTTTTTTGCATTGGAAATTTCTTTTAAAAACTCTGGATTATCCATAGTAAACTTTTTTATTTCTTCACAAACTACTTTATCTAGAATATTACCATTTGGATTTTTCATTTTACAGTTATGCAAATGACTTTTTTCTTTTAATTGACAAAGATAGCTATATATATATTTTCCCTCTTCGTTCTTACGTTTACTGAGTTTAGGTCTCATATAATCTCCACAATTACCACAAAATAAAAGTCCTGATAAAAGTGCAACATTAGTTTTTGGTTTGCGGTATGATTTTGATGAATTTTGAGCCAATTTTTTCTGGACACTAATCCAATCTGATGAAGAAATTAATCCTTTGTGTTTTCCGGCAGAAACAATCCAGTCTTTTATATCTCTTGTATAATTACTTTTACCTTCTTTTTGAATCGTCCTGTTATAAGACATTATTCCATATTTTCCGTTAAATTTGTTTTTATCACTATTTTCGTCCGAAAATTCAACTCCATTATTTAAAAAAAAATTAAACGCATTTTCATCTGCAACCATATATACTGGATTCTCTAAGATGTTTTTTATTGAAAATCTGGTAAACATTTTTCCGTTTTTTGTTTTTACATTATTCTGTATTAAGTAAGTTTCCACTTTTGTAAGAGAATTCGTTTCCATAAATTTTTTAAATATAGATTTTACTAAATCTGCTTCTTCAGGGATAATTTTAAGTCTAAACATTTGTTTTGATTTACCATCAACAACCTTCTGTTCGACTTTTTCAGATTTATACCCAGTGGGAGCGATTCCTCCAAGCCACCGTCCAGTTCTTGCAAGCATCAACATATTATCCCTAATTCTTTCAGCAATAGTTTCTCTTTCAAGCTGAGCAAAAACAGAAGCAATATACATCATAGCTCTTCCCATAGG
>CAKUYF010000047.1 GCA_934702115.1 uncultured Eubacteriales bacterium
GGGGTAGAGTATAGTCCTGATACGGAACTCAAAAAATATTATGGAGAGTATGCTAATAATGTATTAAATGGTATAGGTGTGGAATACGAAAGTGATGGAAGCAGTATAAAATATGAAGGATCTTTTAAAGATGGTCTTTATGGTGGAGAAGGTAAGCTTTATGTAAATGGAGTATTACAGTATTCAGGAAATTTTGAAAATGGAATTTATGGCGGGAGTGGCAATCTTTACGATCTTGACACGGGAGTTTTGATTTATTCAGGAGAATTCAAGGATGGGCTTTATGATGGTACTGGAAGCCTTTATGATGTTGACACATCAGTTATAGTTTATGAAGGTGAATTTTCAAAAGGTAAAAAGCAAGGTACAGGTAAGTCATATGATAAACTGGGTTCACAGATGTTTGACGGTAACTTTAGAGGCGATAGTATAGATTATATAGCGTATTTAGGTAAATCGCCCGAAGATGTAACAAAAGAATTTGGACAAGAAACTTACAAAACTGAAATTGATGGAAAAATGATAATAACTTATCTGAGCTTAGATGCTTCTGTAGTATTTACTGTGGATGGAGAAAAAGGAGAATATGCTTGTGAAAAAATAATATTAGGTACAAAAGATACGTTTATGGGACTTGGAGCAAAGAGTACTGCAGTAGAGAGAAGATCGGTCATGGGTGAACCTTTTTCATCTATAAATTATAGCTGTCCGGATTATTATAAAACTGTTTTTTCGAATTTAGCTATAAATATTAATAAAATAGATTCTGTACCTTCAGATAAGTATGTAATGAATAATTATTTTATTAGGTTTTATTTCAATGATGGTAGAACTGAGCTTAAATGTATAGAAATTTGTTCCATGTAAGATTATTTGAAATTTATTTAGTTTTATATTTTAATTAATTAAAATATAATGTGAGGTTGATTATGAATAAAAATATACAAGAGTTTTTTGAGAGATTATTTAATGATTCTGAACTACTAAATAAGTTTATAAAACTTAAAAATAAAAATGAGATTTACGAATTTTGTATTCAAAACGGAGCAAAATTTAGTAAAGAAGAACTTATAGAAATTATTAAAAAAGGTGAAAATGGATTGAAAAAGTCAAGCAATTCAATGAGACTTAATGAACTAGATAATGTAGTTGGTGGAAAAAAAGAGAATAATTTTTTTATTAAGTCTGTAGCTACTGCTATGTCAGCTTTGAGTTTGGGAGGTTCATTTAATATTGTTCCTAATGCCGCTGCATTAAGAAAGGCTGAACCTAACAAGATTAAACAAGCAAGGGAGATTAATCCCGAAGATTACAATTTTACCTCAAAAGATTGGGCTAATGTAGGGCTATCCGCTTTAGCTGTGGGAGCGCCCACACTAGCTGCCGTGATGTATTATTTTGGTCAGCATAATGGAAACCCTGGTGGGAATGTAACAGATCATTTTTCAGGAATTTTTAACCAGGATTCTGATAATAAGTGTTTAAATCGTTGTTATATAAATGCGTATGTTCAGATGTTGCATCAAATACCTGCGATTAGGGAGTTCGTAAATAACAACAAAAATAAGGATGAGGTATTTCGCAGATTAAATAATGTGTTTTTAAAGATGGATATTTCCCATCCCATAGCATGGAATGATGAAGATTATGGGGAATTTTGCAAATTGGTAGGTCATAACGGTAGGCAGCGTTCTTATGATGAGGTAAATGAAAGCATAGATAGAATTTGTTTAAAACAAAGGATAAAGCCTACCTTTACTGAAGTACTTAATTCTGATTCTCTTTTAGTGGGTCTGGAAATCAAAAGTATTGAAGAATTTATTAAAGATAAAGATAATTTTGCTGTAATAAATATAGAACGAGCATCGCAAGAGGGCAAAAATACTTCAGAAATAGAAATTCCCGATACTGTAATGAATGGCAAAGGAAAAAAATTCAAACTTATGAGTATGATTATTCATCATGGAAATTTGAATGGAGGTCACTATACTACTGTTAAAAGAGATAAGAACAATAGGTGGTGGCATTTGGACGATAATAGTGTTAAGCTTCAAGAAGGTGATTCTTGTTATTTAAGCACTGCGTCTTATGCAAGAAAAAATGCCGTAACTTTGTACTATAGTGAAGAAAATTAAATAATAAATTTAAAACAATATACTCTCAGCTAAAATCTGAGAGTTGTTTTTATTTCTAATTATATTAAATGTAAAGACATTATTTACTTAAATTTAACATTTGAGAGACACTTTCAGAATCATTATTAAGTAATGCTTTTCTTATTCTTGTAGAGCTTATAGGTTCATGCTTGTATAAAACAGGACTAGCAATTTTTGTTTTTATTTCGTAATCCAAGCATATTCTTTTTAAGTCATATGCATCTGCGATTCCGTTTTTTCCAAAATGGTAGTTAAAACCACACACAACGTATTTTGCATTAAGTTTTTCATGGAGTACTTCTTTTACGAAGTTTTCTGCACTTAAATTTCGTAAATTTTCAAAATCAACTTTATAAAGTATTTCTATTCCCATCTCTTCGAGAATTTTTTCTTTTAATTTTTCATCCGTTATTCTATGTTCTGGTGTGCCGAAAATTATAGATTTAGGATTTTGATTGAACGTAAAAACAGTAGGTATGAAGCCGTGTTTTTTAAGTTTTACTGCTGCGGTTATAACTTTTTGATGTCCTTTATGTATTCCATCGAAATATCCTAAAGCTACGCACAAAGGAGAAAGTTGCTTTTCAAGATTTGTATATATTTTCATTGAGATCACCTAGACTTAATTTATTTACTAATTTTGAGAATCATTTTATTTATATGATTTTTCGTTCAAAATTATTACTTTAGCTTTCGCATTTTAAATATTTAAGTATTTGATTGTTTATATCCACTTTACCTATACCTATAAATTTCCCTTCAGAATATAACTTAATTATTTCGTTATCAGTGGGAGGAAAATCGAATCGAAGGCGTGAAAGCATTAAGCTTCCGCCGTTTTTAAACAGATTAGATTGGGGGACAGTAATGTTTACAGAATTATTATTTTTAAAAAGACGGTCAGTAGGGAATACGAACTGTTCAATAATTTCTTCAAGTTTAAAATCATTTATTTTTTCAAGTGGCATAGTTTCTGAGAGTTTAAAAGAGTTTGACAAATTCCGGCACAAGTTACCCATACTTGCTCCAACGCCTAATTGCTTACCTATATCATAACAAAGAGATCGGATATAGGTTCCTTTAGAGCATAAAATTTTTAACTTTCCTGTTTGTGACGCTTCATTAAATTCAATTAGTTTAAGAGACTTTATGAAAATTTCACGCGGTTCTCTTTCTATTTCTTCGCCTTTACGTGCAAGATCGCATAATTTAACACCATTTTTTTTAATAGCGGAGTACATAGGAGGAACCTGTTTAATCTTTCCTTTAAAATTAAGAAGAGAGTCCTTCAGTGCTTCTATATTTACGTTTGAAGTTTGAGTATTAACAGTATTTCCCCAAATATCCCATGTATCGGTAATGATTCCCAGATGTATTTCGCATGTATATTCTTTTTCAGTTTCCGAAGTAAAGACTTGGAATTTTGTACTGGATCCTAATAGGACAGGTAAAACTCCTGTAGCCATAGGGTCGAGAGTACCCATATGGCCTATTTTTTTTTGATTAAACTTTTTTCTTAGTATTGCAATAACATCGAAAGAAGTAAAGTTTTTAGGTTTATTGATTGCTATTATTCCATTCATTTATTTTCCCATCCCAAATATGTTAAGACTGCATTTGCAATTTCATTTATAATTTCATTTATTTTTCCTTGAATACTAAATCCGGCAGCTCTAAAGTGTCCGCCGCCTTCAAACATGGAAGCGACATTATTAGCGTTCACTTCTTCGGAAGTACGTACGGAGACTTTGTAATTATCAGGGGACTTTTCACGCAAAGTTATTCCCACGTTCACACCTTCAATTCTTATCGGTATGGAAGCGATACCGTCACATTCATTGTCTTTTATATTATATTTTTGGAGATCTTTTAAGGTTATAAAGGTAATTGCAAGTTGACCATCGGCAAAATATTTTATATTTTGATTTAAAAGCTTTTCTATTTCAAGGATTTTTTTTGATTTTAGAGTAAAAAGTTTTTCGTTTATTCTAGATACTGCGACTCCTTGTTTCATTAATTTAGCAGCGATTTCATGTGATTTATAAGTAGTGTTAGAATATCTAAAACAGCCTGTATCGCTGGAAATACCAATGTATAGTCCTTCAGCGATATATTTATCTATGGGGACGTTTAAAAGTTCAATCAAGTCATATATTATTTCAGAGTTTGCTGCTGCGGTAGGGTCGATATAGTTAAGTGCAGCAAATTTTCTGTTAGAAATATGATGGTCGATACATAGATCAATTTTGGAAGCATATTTTTCTAAACTGGGTTCTAAGAGTGAGTTACTTGCAAGGTCTACTGAAATTATATACTCTTCCTTAAATATTTGAGGCTCAATATACTCTTTCATAAATTCAAATTTTTTTGGAATTTCATTACCAAGCAAAACTGTTGCTTGTTTACCTATTTTTTGAAGCATCCTACAAAGAGAGAAAGCGGATCCCAAAGCGTCTCCATCTGGGAACATATGAGTAATTATATATATTTTATTCATACTTTTAATAGTTTGGGCAAGATCATTAATTGAGTGCATATGTTATTCACCTCTTTTGTTATTAAAAATTTAAAATGAGTAAGTGAGATTTTGCGATAGTTTTTTAAATGTATTTTAATATTAAGAACATCCTTATCGGATGCTCATTTTGTAAATTTTCATTTTTAATATTAGTATTAAGATAATAGCTATTAAAAACTTGAATTTAAATTTTAAGATTTTGAATTAAGAATTTTTTAGGCTAAGAGGTTAAATTATTTATTTTTTCTAATATATGAGCTCCATACTCCACGGCATCTGTGGGAATAAATACCAGTGTAGGGATATATCGCAATCTTATTCTTTCGCCTAATTGTTTACGTATATATCCGGATGCGGCTTGCAGATAGTTTGTTGCTTTTTCAGCGTATTCATATCCGTTTAAAGCACTTATGAAAATCTTACAGCTTGAATTTTTTTTACTTACGTCTATTTTAGCTATAGATATAAATCCGTTTTCTAAACGTGGATCTTTTAATTCTCTTATAATAGCAGATATTTCTCTTTTTATACTTTCTGAAGTATGGTTTTTTCTATAACTTGGCATTATAATTCCTCCTCTTTTAAAAAGAGGATTTTTAGTCCTCTCTATATTCTTCTACTATGAAAGCTTCGAATATATCTCCAACTTTTATATCGTTAAAATTAGTAAGTCCTATACCACATTCATAACCTTGAGCCACTTCTTTAACATCGTCTTTGAAGCGTTTTAGTGAAGCGATTTGGTTTTCTGCTACTATTACGCCGTCGCGTACTACTCTAATTTGAGAATTTCTTGTAATTTTACCGCTAATTACATGGCATCCGGCGATAGTTCCAACACTAGAAATTTTGTATACTTCACGGCACTCTGCTCTACCAAGATCTACGTCTCTAAATTTAGGTGCAAGCATACCTTTCATAGCGGCTTCTATTTCTTCTATACATTCGTAAATTATACGATAAAGTCTAATATCTACTCCGTAACGTGCGGCATTTTCTGTTGCTGCCGGTTCAGGACGTACATTAAATCCTACGATTATAGCATTTGAAGCATTAGCAAGCATAACATCAGACTCATTTATTGCTCCTACAGCACTGTGAATAATATTTACTCTTACTTCAGGGTTTGAGATTTTATTTAAAGATTGCCGTACTGCTTCTACTGAGCCTTGAACATCACCTTTTACAATTATTTTAAGTTCCTTTATATCGCCATCTTTCATTTGATCGAACAAATTATCAAGTGTTACTTTGCTTCTGCTATTAAATTTTGCTTCTCTTTGAGAATTTCGTCTTTGTTCTACCAATTCTTTAGCCAATTTTTCATTAGAAACAGCATCTACTACATCTCCGCCGGCGGGTACGGTATCAAGGCCTGTTATTTCAACTGGTACAGATGGTCCTGCTTCTTTTAAACGTTCACCTTTATCGTTTGTCATAGCCCGCACTCTTCCTACGGCCATACCTGCCACAAGAGGATCACCGACTTTTAACGTACCGTTTTGTACAAGAATAGTTGCTACCGGACCTCTGCCTTTATCAAGTCTTGCTTCGATAACTGTTCCTTTAGCTTTTCTGTTAGGATTTGCTTTTAATTCTTTAACTTCAGCGGTTAGAATTATCATTTCTAAAAGTTCATCAATTCCTTGATTTTGTTTTGCAGAAACACGCAAACACGGAACGTCTCCGCCCCATTCTTCAGGTACTATACCATATTCGGTAAGCTGTTGAATTACTTTTTCCGGGTTTGCTCCTTCTTTATCCATTTTATTTATAGCGACTATAATGGAAACTTCCGCAGCTTTTGCGTGGTTTATAGCTTCTATTGTTTGAGGTTTAATACCGTCGTCTGCAGCAACTACAAGGATAGCTATATCGGTTACTTGAGCTCCCCTTGCGCGCATAGTAGTAAATGCTTCATGGCCGGGAGTATCCAAGAAAGTAATGTCATGGCCATTTAAAGAGACTCTGTAGGCACCTATATGTTGAGTAATTCCTCCTGCTTCGGTAGAGATAACGTCTGCATGTCTTATGGCGTCGAGAAGAGAGGTTTTACCGTGATCTACATGCCCCATAACTACTACTACCGGTGCACGTGGAACCAGATCTTTTTCATCATCTTCACTGGTATCTATTATCATTTCTTCAATAGAAACAGTTTCTTCTTTTTCGACTTTAGCATGAAATTCCATTGCGATAAGACTTGCTGTGTCAAAGTCTATATTATCATTGATGGAAGCCATTATTCCCAGAAGCATTAATTTTTTTATTACTTCTGCAGCTGTAGCTTTGAGGCGTGAAGCAAGTTCTCCGACGGTAATCTCATCTGGGATGGAGATTGTAAGTGGTTTAGCTTTTCTTTCTTCAGCAATTCTGCGAAGTCTTTCAGCTTCAGTTAATTATTTTGAACTTTTAAATTTACCTCTTTGTTGAGATTGTTGGACT